>JARGFZ010000003.1 GCA_029210965.1 bacterium
GCCATTCCCATTTATCCATATTTGCCACACAGTTAGCTCA
The DNA here is from genome assembly GCA_029210965.1 of bacterium. Classification (NCBI taxonomy): domain Bacteria; species bacterium. Next base: position 41 of record JARGFZ010000003.1, read on the forward strand.
CATCTCATCACCATCATGAATAATGCGGGCTAGATGTGTGAGGCTGTTTTAACGCTGTAACAGGAAAAGTTCCTTTACTCCAATTTCAGGTTTACTCTGCGTAACCCTGCGATACGGCCTGCAAATGGCCGTCCTGTGTCCTCTGCGTTAAAGCTTTTATCGCTTTTATGGTAATTTGAGATTGCCGCATCGCCCTCACTAACCCCATGATCCTCGCAATGACACCGTGATTTATACCCGTTTCTCCGCGTCCCCGCCTGCCCTGAGTCCCGCCGATGGCGGGATCGAAGGGCGTCGCCGTGTCTAGCGATCTTTCCCTATTGATAGTCCAGCCGCAATACTCACCGAAAGCAGCAGGCAATACCGCACCGGAGCATACAACCCGATGGCAAGAGGCAAGATGAGGCCGCACACTACCGTCCCCAGGGCCGCCCCGATGAGGTCCACTCCGTAGGCGGCCCCACCCGGGTGCCGCCATCCGGCTGACTCAAGAAGGCCACTGCCCGCACGGAAGCTCATCCCGGTAAGCGCTCCTCCTCCAGTCATGAGAAGGAGAAAAAGGGCAAGACCCGTCCACTCGGGCAGCCAGGCACCGGGATCGACCCAAACCACCACCGTCACCGCGAGGAAATATCCGGTCCACAGCCAGGCAGGGTTATCAGAAGTGCGGACTCGGACCATGGCTCCTAAAGCCATGCCTGCCATGAAGGCCGCCAGGAGCAGGGCAATACGTGAATAAAGGAACCCGTAACCGGCCTGGTACAGATACATCAGCACCGTCTCGGCGGCGATACCGGCAAAGCCGCCCAGAGAGAGCAGTACCAGCCCCCTGGTACCCCCGGACCCCATAAGACTTAGAGCAAAGCAACCGAACAGAATTACCACCAGGCTCCCAACGAAGGCGAGCCATTCCCCTCCCATATCAGGGATCGAAAGAATTCCAGCGTAACCGGTTTGGCCCTGCCACAGGAGGAGCCGGTACCGCACCGCGGAAGGGGTCAGGTCAGAGTTTGGACGCACCTGACCGGACGCTTTGTCCATGGCACCTTCTACCGCCGATAGCCTTTCCACAGACAGGTCCGCGTCCAGGTAACCGGAATGCATGAATTTAAGATCCATCCCTCTTTCATCAGCCACCGTATCGGCAAGGAACCCCGTCAGGCGCCTCGCATCCACCTTCGAACACAGGACCAGATAGCGGTCCAGGGGATACCAGTCCCTGTGGGAAAAGAAGGGGGATAAAGCGGTATCGATGGAAGCCAGGTATCTGCCCATGGCCGGTGGAATATAGTTGGAAGGCTCACCTATAGACAGCGCAAGGACGCCGTCTGCGGCAAGGGCCCTTGCCGCATCCCGGAAAAACTCAGCCGTATAAAACCGGTTGAATAGTAAGGTTCCCGGATCGGGAAGGTTGACCAGGATCACATCGTAGCGGCCGTCCGGTACCAGCCTCAGGTAGTGCCGAGGATCCCCGGTGACGAGAGCTGACCTGGGATCGGCCATAGCTTTAACGGTACTCCTGATATTGTGACTCTCCATCCGGACAACCGCCTCATCGAGGACTACCGCATCCACCTTCTCCACCGGGTGCAGGAGGATCTGCTGAAGAACCCCTGTAAGGTGGGAACTGATGAGGAGAACCTTTTCAGGGGCGGGATGGACGATAAGACCGGGGTGGACGGCCTGCTCCGCCAATTTCAGATCGGGATCGGTCACGAGAGGCGAGCCGTCGTAAAACAGGACCGATTGATCCTTGAAAACATCTTCAGCGCTGTCGCTTTCCTTGAACCGTTCATTCACAGGAACTGCCCAGGTGAGATGGCCGAGGGGGGACTGGGCGCTCATTACCGGAAAATAGGGAGCGTAACGTTTCCCCCGGGTGAGGTCATCAGAAGGCCAACCGGTTAAAAGGACGAGAGAAAATGAGCAGATCAGCACCCCGATACAGCACCATCTCACCAACCGTTCACACCAGGCCAGGAAGGAAACAGATGCTGCCACAAAGACAGTCATGATCCAGGCCAGTTCAACGCTGTCCAGATACCTGACACTGACAAAGAAGTAGAATATACCGCCCAGTGCCGCTCCCAGGGATTCGGCAGCGAACACCGTGGCGGCCCTTCCCGACCCGGCCGCAGCCGCTCCAAAGGTGAAATCGGAACCGTCCACTACACAGAAAGGGGCTAAAAGCAGCGTGTAAGCTAAACCTATGAACCCGAACCCCACCACCTGCCCCACAGAGATACCCATCAGGGGACGGGCGAGATCAAGGGCCGCTATTGTCAGGGGAAAAAGAACCACAAGGAAAAGAAGCGCCAGATAAAGGGCCCTGTCCGGACGGGTAACCCGGGGGAACAGACGTCGGGCTAACAAACCTCCGAGGCCCACCCAGGCAAACCAGGCGAACAGGCCTATGGCAAGACTGAGCTCATTGCCGGAAAAGTTGGCAATACCTCGCCGCAGAAAGGTGATCTGGGCCAGGGAGGTGAGGAAGCCCATGAGCCCCAGCGCGAGATAAATACGTATCGGGGTATCGGGGTGTCGGGGTGTCGGGGTTTCAGAGTTCATCTTCCGGGTTCCAGGTTTTACGATCCAGGATCATTCTAAACGCAAAGGACACAAAGTTACGCGAAGGAAAAACAATATCAAGAACTAACCGCAGGGTACGCAGCGCGGCCAACTTAAGGTCGCATCGCAGAGTAAAATCATTGATCAAGCATATAATTTTTTGAGGAACAGGTTATATTTTTAGTGTTAAGTCTGTTCTCAGTTTTATTCATCGAATTTCAAGCTCTTTCGTGATGAACTGCGATAAATCAGCTTAAACCGCTTTTACAGGAACCTCTGTTGCTCCCGGTTGCGCCTTGCTCTGTGTTCCCTGTGTGAGGCTGCTTCTGCCGTATTTATAGAAACCGAGATCGCTTCGCCCGGTAATCAGCTCGCGATGACACCGTGTTGTTTCCCCGCGTCTCCGCGTCATCGTGTCGCCGTGTCAAACGGTTTATCTACCGTAACCCCCATTCTCCGTTTCAGGAGGAATCGTTGTCGTCTTTTTCTGGAGAGAGTCCGTACCTTTTCAATCGATCATACAGTGTGCTTTTCGGGATTCCTAAAGACTTGGCCGCGGCGCGAATGCTGCCGTCGGACTTTTCCAGAGCCCTGGTATAGTAAAGCCGCTCCAACTCCTGGAAGGTCTCAGGAAGTGGATCTGTGGGAGTTACACTGGAAAGGGGCGACTCATCCAGATAGATAAGGTCCTCCGACCCGATCTTTCCACCCCCTGTAAGTATCCGTGCCCGTTCCAGGACGTTCTTAAGTTCCCTGACATTCCCAGGCCAGTCATGGTCCAGGAGCCGTTTCATGGCCGGCCCCGTAATTGCGTTCCTGTCCCCATAAAAAAATTCGGCCAGTTCCGGGATATCCTCTTTCCTGGCACGAAGGGGAGGCACCAGGAGAGGGAAGACATAAAGCCTGTAAAGAAGGTCGGACCTGAAACCGCCCCTTTCTGCTTCCGCCTTGAGGTTCCTGTGGGTTGCAGACACCACTCTGACATCCACGCTGATGGCGCTCTGGGCACCAACCCGCCTGATCTCCCCCGACTCCAGAACCCTCAGAAGCTTGGGCTGCAGGTCCATGGACAGTTCACCGATCTCATCCAAAAACAGGGTCCCGCCATCTGCCTGCTCAAAAGCGCCTTTCCTTTCGCTGCCTGCCCCTGTAAAGGATCCTTTCTCGTGACCGAAAAGTTCGCTCTCCACAAGTTCAGGTGAGATGGCCCCGCAGTTGATGGCGACAAAGGGCGCCGGGGCCCTTTCGGAAAGATCGTGAAGGGCCCGTGCCACCAGCTCTTTGCCGGTACCGGTCTCCCCCATGATAAGAGCCGTGGCGCTTACGGAGGCCATTTTTTCAATAGCCTGATTCAGCTTTGCCATCTGCTCGGAGGTGCCAATGAGACCTGTTCGGGAGTGAACGGTATCATTGACACGACTTTCCTCGGTAGGTTTGGCCCAGATCGGCATCTCTTCTTCGGTCACTATGAGGCGAAAGGGGCCAATGTGGATCTCGGTTCCGGGATCAACAAGCAGTTTGTCGGCCCTCTTGCCGTTCACAAAGGTCCCGTTGGAACTCCTGTCCATGAGGAGATATTTCCGTCCCTGCCTGAGAAGGTTTGCGTGATGTCTGCTCACGGTGGTGTGGGGAAGAATTATGGCGTTTCGACGGTCCCTTCCAATACGGATCTCCGAGGCATCCCCGATATGGTAGCCCCCCAGATAACGGTCGTCCCTGTAAACATCCAGCCTCATCGTGTCATTCCCCTGCATCCTCGCTCACAATCATTTCCTATGCCGCTTGCCCTTTCTACTTTCCACTGTCCACTTTCCACTCCTTGGTCAGGTATAGCCTGACCAGGTACCCTACCATTCTCCATGGGTGCGATCATCCATGAGATCCTCTTCCGTCATCCCCAGGGCCAGGCACCTTAAGAGGATATCACAGGACCACTCCAGGGCATGGGTGATCTGCAGGCCCTCCTCCAGGTTCCCCCCCACCGCGAACGCTCCGTGGCCCCTAACCATAACAATGGGGTAATCTTTGAGCATGGCGGGAAGTTCCCGTTCCAGGTCATCGGACCCTATGGACGCTCTGACGGCAAGAACCGGGATGCGCTTGAAGTAGTAACGGCCTTCATCGTCCACGGGCACAAGAAAATCCCGGCCCATGGACAGAGCTGTAGCCGTTCTGGGGTGGGTATGAACGATGGCAAGGTGTGATGTCGCGGCAAATACCGCCCTGTGAACCTTTACCTCGGTGGATGCGAGGGCGATCCCGGAATCATCCTCAATCAAGCCCACATCTACCAGGTCGTCCGCCGACAGTTCGCCCAGCATGGCGCCGCGGCGGGTAATGACCACCCTGTCCCCCAGCCGAACGCTCAGATTACCGCTGTGAGAGTTGTTAAGACCACCCGTAAACAGTACGCGGCCGACGCGACTAAACTCCTCGATCAACCTTTTAAAGGACTCTCCCTCTTTATTCATCCAGCCCAAGCTCCTTTATCTTGTTTTCGGACGGTATTCCACCTGGCCATTCCCGGTGGGCGTAGTACTCTGCCAGAAGATCATCCAGGTGGACCACCTCGCCGGTGCAGGCCCCCTCGGTGAGGGGTTCATTGGTGAAGCGGGGCGGCAGTCTGTCCGAATCAGGCCCAACCCCCATTTCAAGATTCAAGATCCGTTCCAAGGTGATGATCCTCTCCCCGGTCCTGATGAGATCTTCTCCCCCCAGCTCCCATCCGGTGACAGCGTGAAGCATCCTCGACCAGTATTCGGGAGCCAGGGCAAAGGTGGCAAAACGGCACACTGAAAGAGAATCGGCCACAGCGCCAAAATCCTGAGCCCTGGCCACGTGGCCGCCCTTACCCAGAACCTGGGTCCCATGAACTTTTTTGGGGATTCCCAGGATCTCCCGTGCAATAAGGTACCCTCCCCGCAGATGACAGCCCCCCCGGTTGGAGGTGGCGTAGGCCAGGCCCTGTCCCTGGGCACCCCTGGGATCGTACCCGGGAAGCTCCATTCCTTTCACCTGCATGGCGTACTCTTGTGCGCCCGCATTGCGGGCCATTATCAGAGATCCCTCTGCCATTTCGTCCCCCTCCCCCCTCCGGTATGCAATGTCTTCCAGGACTTTCATTATGGATCCAGCCTCCCCGAAACGAACCGTGGAGGGCCGGACGTCTCTCTGGGCAAGCTCCATGGCGCAGGCAAGAGTTCCGCCCGCGGAGATCGTGTCCATTCCCAGTTCATTGCAGCGGTGGGCCGCGGGGATGATCTTAGCCAGATCCTCGATCCCCAGGTCGGGGCCCAGGGCCCAGAGACTCTCGTATTCCGGCCCTTCACCCCGGGACCCTTCGGCCTCCGTCACTCTGCCGCACTGGATGTAACACCCGGTGCAGCCGGAACTGCTCACCGTAAAGCGCTTGGCCAGTTCCTCTCCGGTGTAGGCCTGATCCTCACCAACAGCTACACTCTGGAAGTTCCTGAGGGGAAATATCCCGGCCCTGGTACATATCTTCACCAGCATGGGAGTACCCAATGCAGGGAGGGCCTTGGAGGTAACAGGGTGGGCCCGGAGCCACCTGTTAGACTCTTCCAGCACCACCTTGAGCCTTTCTTTGTCGTGGACGGGAACCTTCCCGCTCCCGATAACTACCATTGCCTTGAGGTTCTTCGAACCCATGACCGCCCCCGCGCCGCCCCGTCCCATGGCGCGCATCCTTTCGGTCATGATGGAAGCGTACCTGACACCGTTCTCCCCGGCAGGGCCGATTACCGACATTCCGGCTGTTTTTCCCCAGCGCTCCGTCAGGCGCAGGATCGTCTCCGACACAGTGCACCCCCACAGATCCAATGCCCCTTCCAGGCGAACCTCATCATCCTCAACGACGAGGACAACAGGATCTGCGGATACGCCCGATATGATCATGAGGTCGCTGCCGGCCCTCCTTAAAGATCTTCCGAGGCGTCCTCCGGAGTTCGTATCCATGACGGTTCCGGTTAGGGGGGAGATGGTGCTGAGACTGAACCGGTCTCCGGAGGGGATCCCTGCCGCGGTGAGGGGACCTGCAGCCAGGACCAGGGGAACGCTGCCATCGAGGGGGTCGACTCCTTCAGTAGCATAGGGAGCTATCAGGGCAGCCCCCAGGCCCCTTCCTCCGATGAACCGCCGAACATACTCACAGGAAAGGGTTTCCCGCTCGACGGTCCCGGAAGACAGGTCGATATTGAGCGCATTCCAATCTTTGGTCATTAAAGTTCCTTTGAATCCCGGCTATCAGTAACGTTAATATTTTTTGTACTTTACACTCCCTGCCCCGAACCTGTCGAGGGGCGCACCCGGCACTACCGTGCCTCAAGTTCCTAGTTCCAGGTTTTACCGATCACATATTCTTCCGCCCCACGCATTTTGCCCTCCGCCCTGCTCTTCCTCCCGGCTCCTGGCTCCCGGCTTTCTGCTCCTGCCCTTCCGCCCTTCGCTTTCCGCCCTTCGCTCTTCGCCCTGCTCTTCCGCCTTGCCCTTCCTTTGGACATTGGACATTGGACTGTTCTTGCCCCTATCCCTTCATTCTGCTATTGATTGCCCATATGATAAATGAAGCGAGTGTGTGTAAAAACCACGCTGACACTGCAACCAGGCGTAAGTGTTTCCAATGCCTGTCCCTCGTATGTCCTGAATGCCAGAGGAAGGCTCTCGGACACACATTCTGTTCACTCAGGTGTCAGGTTCTGTGTTGGGTGGCCGAGAAGGTCGCGAAGGCAAAAAGGATCGCCCTGCGCCTGACCCTCCGCTACCGGAGAGTGGAAAAGTTCACGCTAAGGTTAACGGGAGGTGGCCCTTTCCGTTTTTTAACTATCGGGCTCCTCCTTTTTCTCCTCTACCAGACAAGCGTTCTTGTCGGCGCCGTCCGGGAAACATCCAGTATTCATCCAGGCACCTCATCCCTGCCCTCTTTACCCACCGTCGACATCGTTCATAAGGGCGAGTGGACCACCGTTGCAGGCAGTGCGCCTGACTTTGCCGTAGCAGTGCTTCTGGCCGACGGGACACAGAGGGATTTGTGTACCGTAAGTGAGGGGCGTTATTCCTTCACCTTCAAGGCAGACAACAGTGTCAGAACATTTCAGATCCAGGTCTATGGCGATGGTCTGCCCACCATGTATACCCGGGCCATGCCTGTCTCTGATTCCCTGGCCACTGTTAAAGAAAAACCCAAGGTTTCAGAGCCTGCAGCTGCCGCTGAACCAGCAACCCTGGACAAGGTCGCCATGGCCCCGCCATCCGAACCGGAACCGAAACCGGCCAAGGTGACCCGTAGAAAACCACAGGTGATCTTTCCACCCGAAGATGACCTGACCAGAGGTTTTCCTGATACAGGGATCGTCGCGATCACCTTCGACGGGGGGAGCTACAGCAACGCGTCAGGAAAGGTCCTGGATGTCCTGTCGGACAGGGGCCTAAAAGCCACGTTCTTTCTCACCGGGGATTTCATAAAACGTTTCCCGGAAGTAACCCGACGGATCGCGAGCCAGGGGCACGAGGTGGGAAACCACATGTTCAGTCACCTCCACCTGACCACCTTCGGGAAGAACTACCGTCAGGAAACCCTCCCCGGCGTAACGAAAGAGCTGGTGCAAAAGGAGCTTATCCGAAACGAAGAGCTGTTCGAGGAGCTTACAGGGAAAAGGATGGTTAAGCTCTGGAGGGCACCCTACGGAGAGCAGAACGAAGAGATCCGCCAGTGGGCTATAAACAGCGGATACAGGCATGTAAGCTGGACCTACGATCCCAAAACGAGAAAAAGTCTGGACGGCCTAGACTGGGTTTCGGACCGTAATTCAGCGCTATATTTGAGCTCGGATCAGATAATACAAAAGATAATTTCCTTTGATAGCGAAACGGAGATGGGGCTGGCCGGAGGTATCGTCCTTCTGCACCTTGGCACAGAACGGGCCTCGGACCCGTTTCACCCCAGGCTGGGTGAACTTATCGACCGGCTCCAGGAGAAGGGTTACAAAGTGGGATCGATCACACAGATGCTGAATACGGGGGGATAAAAAATGCAAAGTGCAGGGTGCAGAGTGCAGAGTGCAGAGGCTGGAACACAAACCCTGGAACCTGGAATCAGGAACTAAACCCCCTATGCAGACTCCCTACATCATTATAATTGCTGCTGTTGCCGGTGTGGTCCTGGGCTATGCCGCTGCGTGGCTCGTGGGCAGGTCCAGGGTCGCGTCCCTCGAGACCGAACTGAGGATCACCAGGGAGGCGGCTGAAAACAGCGTGAAAATGTTGGATACCGCCAAAGAATCCTTAAGTGACGCCTTTAAAGCTCTGTCATCCGATGCCCTGAAAAGCAGCAGCACCCAGTTCCTTGAGCTTGCCAAACTGGAACTGGGAAAAATGCAGTCGGAGGCCAGGGGAGATCTTGAAAAACGTAAAGACGCCATATCACACCTTGTGGCGCCAATACAGGAATCACTCAATAAATTTGACACCCGCGTTCAGGGCCTGGAGAAGGTACGGGTGGAAGCCTACGTTGAACTGCGGGAACAGGTTCGCCAACTGAACGCCAATCAGGAAGGGTTGAAAACTGAGACCGGCAACCTGGTCAAGGCTCTCCGATCTCCTGTTGTTCGAGGAAGATGGGGAGAGATACAGCTCAAACGGGTCGTTGAGATCGCTGGAATGCTCGCCTACTGCGATTTCACTGAGCAGGAATCCATTACGGTTGAAGGAAGTCGAATACGCCCGGACCTCATCGTCAAGCTTCCTGGTGGAAAGAATGTTGTCGTAGACGCCAAAGCCCCGTTACAGGCCTACCTGGATTCCCTGGAAACGGAAAATGAGGATGAGAAAAAAATCCACCTTCAAAGCCACGCCCGACAGATCAGGGACCACATGACCAAACTCGGTTCAAAGGGGTATTGGGAGCAGATCCCCAAAACAACAGAGTTCGTAGTCATGTTCCTTCCCGGTGAAAACTTTTTTTCAGCGGCTCTCGAGCAGGATCCCGGACTTATTGAGCAGGGGGTGGAAAAACGTGTCATCCTGGCCACACCCACAACACTTATAGCCTTGTTAAGAGCTGTCGCTTACGGGTGGCGCCAGGAAACTATTGCGGAAAGCGCCCAACACATCAGTGAATTGGGCAAAGAGCTCTATGAGCGGATCAGGCTCATGGCAGAGCACTTCAAGAATGTTGGCAGGGGTCTCGATAAAGCCGTGGATTCATACAACCGGGCTGTGGGGTCTCTGGAAACAAGGGTCCTTGTCAGCGCCAGGCGTTTCTCTGAATATGGGGCCGACACATCCAAAGAGATCCCTGATGTTGACCCTGTGGAAAAAGACACGCGAGTTCTGCAATCAGCTGAACTTTCCGGGGAGAAGGAGCAAGACAGCTAGTAGCTGATAGCTGTCTTCATCTCAGATCTCAAATCTCATATCTCAAAGACTTCGGCTGTAGGCTGTAAGCTTACGGCCCCGGATCTTATTCTGCGTGCTGCGTTCCCTGACCTGAGCTTGTCGAAGGGTCGCTCAGTCGTCCCTTCGAACGGTTTCTCCTGCGTTCTGCGTTCTGCGTGCTGCGTCCTGCCTTTCAGCTATCTCCACCATCTGGGCGAAAGCCCTTAATCTTCTCGTCTCCGCCTCCTGGCTATAACAGCGCATACGCCTTACGGCGAGATTCCATCCCACAAGGATGAATGCAAGGGAGATCAATCCGAGGAGTGCCAGCCAGATCATGGTTTTAATTTACCACACAATGTTCCATTTATTTTTAGATTCCCGGTAAATTATGTATCTATGTGTCCAGGTATCTACGTAACTAATCAGCAATGCAACTAAAATTGAACTATCCGCATATCTTAAAGCCATGACGTTTTGGCACATAGATACATAGTTACTTAGACACTTGGATACCTGTTTTCCTCCCCTTCCCCCGGTAAACTCAATTTTGTTACAATATTTAACTGAGGGAGTTCAAAGGAGACGAGATGTTCAGGAGGAGACAACCCGACAGTAGCCGCCGACGCTCACGGGAACCTGTTTCCAGGGAAGAGGAGAGACGTGGCAGCAGCGGGGACCGGCGGTTCAGCCTGTTTGAACGGCGCGGTCGGACTATGGACAGACGCCAGGGATACGATGAACTCTGGATGGGACTCAGGGATCGCCGGATCCGAATAATGGATAGAAGGAAAAGAGATAGTATCTAGTTTCTGGTGTCTGGCAAAACCTGAACGCAGAACCCAGAAAGCAGAACGCAGAAAGAACCAAAAACAAACTCATCACAGTAAACCTCTCCAGGATTACACCATAGGGTTTTCCCCACATTCTGTTGTGAAATTTTCAATATTTTTCTCTGAACATGTGGTCTGTTAACATACCGCCTGTAACCTTCGATAGGGTTTGAGTTAAAAGGTTAGAGGCAAACCATAACTTCAGCACAGGAGTTAGTCCCTTGCATTTGATTACAGTCCTTTGACTTTATTCTGTGTTCAATGTTCTGGGTTCTGTGTTTTATGTTTCAAGCTCTGGCCCCTTCTAGACACCAGACACTAGACGCCGGGTTTTACAAGTTTCTCCAGCTCTTTAAGACTGAAGGACGTTTCCAGACACTCCCCCAGCCACCGTGAGCACCTGTTGGCATCAAGAGGAACTCCCACAACCGGAATACCCAAACCCTCACACAACCTCATTCCCATACAAAAGGTATTGATCCCTGCTGGTCCTTATTGTTGGGTCCAGCCGGTCGGCCAGGGAAAGGGTACGGAGGTGTTCGTCAACACCTGTGAGGAAAGGGGTTAGAACATTATCCAGATTCCGCAGGATCTTCCTGACAGGGCGCTCACGCCGGGACAATCTCCTCAGAGCACCTTTCCAGGTGGAGGCGTTACGGATGCTTTTCCGGAGGACAACTTCATCGGTGATGATGTCCAGGAACCTGTCAGCCAGTTTTCTGACAAGCCGGTAATATAGGGTAGATTCCCCTGTACTATCGGTGAGGGTATAGGTGCGGCCGGGGGGCAAGGCAGTATCCAGGAGCCAGGAGCCAGGAGAAAAACAGAGGACCATGGGCCTGGGACTCCGATATATTATTTTAATTTATGGTTCGGGCTCGGATTGAGTTTCAGCATCGTCAGCGTTCTCCGCGTTAGCGTTCGTCTCTCCCATGCTCCTGATCATATCCTTGTAAGCCTGTCTGATAAGATAATCGAGGGATTGCGGCGCCACGGGATCGAATTCCGCATAGCCAATACTCACATTGAGATCCTTGGGATTTTCCATCTCCCTGCGCTGAGCTGCCACGTTCATCATGATCCGTTCTGTCACCGTGTCCGAAAACACTGTAGATGCCTTGGGAAGAAATGCCACCAGTTCATCCTTGTCATACCGGGCAAGAATGTCCGATCCGCGGAGAGAATCGAGGAAGGCCTGGGCAACATGGATAACGATCTCCTCTGCCACTTCATCGCCTTCGTCTGCGATGATCCTGTCCAGGTTGTTGATATTAAGGATCACCACCAGGCTCTTTTCGATGAACCTTTCAGCAGCCTTGAGCAGGGGTTCCACATGCCCCTGGAACGCCCTTCGGTTTGCCAACCCGGTATTTTCGTCCACTGTGATCAATATCCCCTTTGTCGGGTCCACTTGTCTGCCAAAAACGACCCAGCCTATCAGAACGAGACCCAGGACCCATGAGATGACCAGAAAAAGGGGGAGACGCCAGTCAGCTCCCTGTGCACCGATGGGCATCCTATAGAAGATAAGCAGTACGGCCGTCCAGACGACCCCTGAAATGATGGAACGAACATGTTTCATCTCACACTCCTGTGAATAATAGCCGTGCGCATATCATAGCAGGATATAATTATTAGCATAAGTATAAGTCTGAGTAGAAGTAGAAGAAATACCGTGACTCGTGATTTGATATTGATAAAAGCGTCCATATTTTGGCTGTTACCCAACTGTTATGCCTGGACTGCGCCCCTGGTATGTTTCCCCTTCTATTTCTACTATTTGTCCGGCATTCGGACAGCTGCACTTTCGCAAAAAAAACGGGCTGCCCTGGGGCAGCCCTTGGTGGTCCGAAACGTCGGACAATGTCCAGGAAGACAAGGGTTAGGTAAACTGTTTTTTAAACAGCTCCTCTGACCTTAGCTGCCCTTCTTTGGTAAGATCCACCGAGCGAACCTTGCTCTTGGGGTTTCCAATAAACCCCTTCTGATGCAAGCGGTCCAACACTTCCCAATCATGTCCTTTCCACGTCCGGTATCCGGACGACTCCCTGAAAGTCGTCAGATGCATCAGTGCCAATACCATCTCGTCAACCCTGTTTTCTTCGTACTTCACCCTCATCACCTCCTTTCCCCGCCGGTTTTGGTTGGCGTAGGAAAAGGGTAGTGCAAATGCAAGGCCAATAATACGTATGTGCGTAAGTGAGTACGTGCGTGAATGCGTGATGGCGAAAAACATTAACTGGCTCAGCCTGACGCACGAACGCTTTACGCACTCACGCACGCACGTCTCATTTAGCTGGCTGTGTCAGATATAAATTCCGTATGTGCGTTCCGGGTTTCAGACTTGATAAAGTCGCAAAAAGTCCAATCCGGGACTTTTCGCTCCAAGGAAAGGGAAAAACGTCGTTTTCCCTTTCCTTACAAATCAATGACTTACAGTGCGAGTCCTTGATTTGGGCGCCCCGCGCGGGGCGCATTGATGGACTTTTTGCGAGTCCATCAAACTTTGGACTTTGGACTCTGGACTCTGGACTTTCCTTCACCAATTTCCTTGAGCAGCCTGTTGGCCTCCGACGCCCGGTTCTCCTCACTGAAGATCTCCATTGATCTTCTGATCTGATCCAGTTCAGGGGATGGCAGTACAGGCAGGTTGTCGGTCCCCGTGTTCTCCAGGGATTCGAGAACCGTGGCTATGGTCATCGCATCGGGATCGAAGGCAGGCTGGTAGGCGTAGATCCTTTCCTGGGGCAGCCTCACCGAGGTTATCACCCCGGCTTCCGAAAGGTCATGGAGAAGGTAACGCAGAAGCCTGATAGGGATACCCAGTTCATGGGCGAGGGCATCCTCGTCCAGCGGCTTTTCCCCAAGGGAGAAATGCTCCACCAGCAGGTTGACGATCCTCAAGGCAAGGAGCTTGCGGAAAGCGTCGCTGACCAGGTTGGCGTCAGGCTCGAACTCATAGGTGTCCACGTTCTGGGTCGCGAAAGAAAGTTCCGCCCCCGACAGGACGATCATCCAGCTTGCCTGAAGCCAGATAAGGAACAGGGGAAGCGCCGCAAAGCTGCCGTATATGGCGTTGTACTTGGCCATGCCGATCTGGAAGGTGACATAGAAATACTGGAAAAGCTGAAAGGCGGTCCCGGCGGCTATCCCGGCGATGAGGGCCGGGCGGATCCGCACCTGGGTGTTGGGCATGAAAATGTAAAGCAGGGTGAACATTAACCAGATGACCACAAGGGGCAGCAGCCAGATCAAGACTTGTGTAAGCGGCCCCAGATAACCGAGCAACCCGACTTTGCCTGCGACCGTCTGGATATGGCTGGCGACCACCACGGTAGCAGCGCTGGAAAGAAGGAACAGGACCGGCAGCAGGAACATGAGGGACAGATAATCACTGACCTTCCGGACCCAGTTTCTGGGTTCCTGAACGCCCCAGATCTCGTTGAAGCTCTGCTCGATGGTGAACAACACTTTCAGGACTGCCCAGACCAGGAAGGCGAACCCGATCCCCGCCACCAGCCCGCCCTTTGTATTGTCCAGGAGGCTGTTGGCAAAATTCATTATCTGGCTGGCGATCTCGCTGTGGGCGCTCAGGACCTTGCCGATCTCCCTTTCCAGCGTTTTCTGGAAACCGAACCCTTTGGCCACACCGAAAGCCATGGCCATAACGGGAACGATGGACAGCAGGGAGTAAAAGGTCAGCGAGCTGGCACGGAGCTGGCACTTGTTCTCGACGAAACCGCGGAAGGTCAACAGGAGGATACGGAGGACCTTGATGAAGAACCAGGTCAAGATGGAAACATCACTTTTTCGCACCCTCCAGACCCCGGTTTTGAGAAAGAAAAGAATATTCCCGGGGGTGACCCCTGTACTTTCCTGCCTGGCAGGCTCTGGAGATTCCTTCACTCTGTATACCATGAAAATATCCTATCAAAAAAGAACGGCCATAAATACCTTATGCAGTGCCCTTTTTTTATAAAACTTTGACCCGGCATGATCACCTGGGATCGGAACTTCGATCACTGAGATCCGAGATCGACAACCCTGCTAACCCCACCTTGTCACCAGACGGGTAAGCTCTTTCCCATCCGATTCACGTACCAGTTGGTGGTTGAAAAGACCTGCCCCCAGATCCTGAACCTTGGCTACGACATTGTCTCCAAAACGAGCCTCGGCCCTGTAGCCGGCTTCCATTTCTAGCCCGCATTATTCATGATGGCGATGAGATGTGAGCTAACTGTGTGGCAAATATGGATAAATGGGAATGGCACGATAAACATCATGAATTATGCGGGGTTGTCCGGACATAGTCACGAGAGGAGTTTTTCGTTCCGGCAAGGCGACTGTCCAGGGAGCGCGGAGGCATACTTTAGTATTCCGCACAAGGGAACGACACAGCAACGCAGACAGAACGGAAAAGAACCTCGTGAATAGGCCGGGCTAGAGGTAGGCTGCCTTCTGAGGTATAACGGGTCACCGATTCCAAAGCCCATTGAACGTAATGGACGTGGTTAACGTGCCGGTTCATATCTGGTAGATATCGGACAATGGGATGCTCCTTGGGTGAAGGCAGTACAAGTATTAGTATTAGTATTAGCCTCAGTCCTGGTAACAGGTAAGAGGCACTAAAGAGATACGAGGTACAAGGCACAAGCAATCACGAACACTTGTCCCTTTTATCTTGTCCCCTTGCCCTTCTTTTTCCCGGCATCAGAACGCCTGGAGGACCTGATAGAGGGCGTAAAGACTCAGACCGACAGCGGCCATGCCGTAAAATCGGAATGCCAATACATAGACCGGATCAGAGGAAAGGTCCTCGTTCATGTAGGAACGGGCGCATCGACAGACAACCCTCATACCCCACTGGGGGAACAGGGTAAAAACCAGCCCAACAACCAGGACGGTGATAACCACGACGAGAGAAATGAGCACATTCATGGGGATATAATAGACTAAGTCTTAATCTTAGTCTAAGTCCTAGTCGAAATAGCAGAAAGAAGAATAGGGAAGGAGGAAGGAGTAATTTTCAACCTTTCTTCATCCTCCATCCTTCTTCCTTCATCCTTCCGTCAAGTTCCAGCTCTCCCTTTAACCCTTCCCTCTATCCCGGTGTCAGGACAACCACGTGGGTGGGTGGAGCGTGGGGGGGAAACGGCTTTAGATCTTTTGCATTCACGCTTTACGCACATACACACCGGCCTACAACCGGAATTCAAAGCTTTGATTATATGGTTCAAAAAAACCAGCGACTCCAGGCGACCATAAGCCTTTGATCTTATTCTACGTTCTACATTCTACATTTTTCCAAAACACCAGACGCCAGACCCTGGACACTTCCCTTGATTTCGATTATTCTCTCACCCGTGACCACCCGGTCACACACGGTCATTTGGGAGGTTCCTCATGCAGGTAAATACCGCGTTCCCCAGATTCGAAAAGCTTGAACCCACAGTGCGCCAACGCATCCTGGACGCAGCGGCAAAGGAGTTCGGCCGTTTCGGGTATGGGGCGGCCAGCATGAACCGTCTGGTGAAAGGCGCGGGGATCTCCAAGGGCGCTATTTTCAATTATTTTGGCACCAAGGCAGGACTTTTCGACTACATCTACCGCTCCAGTCTTGAGGAGGTGAAGGTGCAGCTGCGCACGGTGAGGGACAGCTCCCGGACCGAACCGTTCTTTGGCAGGCTTGAGAAGGTGCTTCGGACGGGCCTTGATTTCACCACTCGTCGGCCCTTATCAGCTGCGATCTACTACCGGGTCATATACACAGGGGACGCTCCCCACGGTAACAGAATCCTGTCTCAGATCCAGGAAACTTCGAAACGTTTTCTTAAAAACCTTATCGAAGATGGAGTCAGAAAAGGTGAACTGAGGCCGGATATCGACGCCGAAAAAAGCGCCTTTATTATCCAGAGCGTTCTGGACCGGTTCCTCCAGGCCCACTACCTGGAGTTCATGGCGCCCGCCCTGAACCACCTCACTAACAAAAAGGGCCCGGATCCCTCATCAACTTCCGAAAAATGGATTCTGGAAATTATGGATATTTTCAGATGCGGATTGGTGAACAGCATAAGGAGAGATGAAAGATGAATAAGATCGTTGCTATTTGCTCACTGTTTTTTCTCACTGTCACTGCAGCCTTAATCCCTACTGCTTCCCAGGCCGGTGAGAAGATCACTTTCGGCGTACTGCCTGTCATGCAGGCTCTGCCCCTCTTTGTGGCTCAGGAAAAGGGGCTCTTCGCGGAAGAAGGTGTGGAGGTTGAGCTCATTCCTTTCCGGTCCGGACTGGAAAAGGACGCCGCCATGGCTGCGGGACAGACCCAGGGCTACTTCGGGGACATGCTCACCTCCATCATTCTGGGAGCGAATCAGGCGCCCATGAGGATGGTAGCCACCATCTTCAACACCACGGGAAGTCAGAGGATGTTCGCGGTGCTCGCAGCCCCTGGAACCGGCAAACCCTCACTCACTGATCTGGCCCGAAAGGGGATCGCCGGCAGCTCCAACACGGTCATCGAGTACGTCACCACAAGACTCCTGGAGAACGAGACACCCGGAGCGAACCTCAACATGATCGAGACAAAGAACATCCTTACCCGAATGCCCATGCTCCTGCAAGGCCAGGTGGCCGGTGCCGTCCTTCCGGAACCCCTGGTAACCCTGATGGAAGGGAAAGGGGCTACCGTCGTGGCGGATGATCGGGGTCTGGGGATAACTGCGACCACCCTGCTATTTACGAACGAATTCATCGAAGAACACACAGACACTGTCAGGGCTTTTCTGCGAGGGACCGCCCGCGCCTCAGCCCTCATCAACAAGGACCCGGAAATGGCCAGGCCCATCATGATCAAGTTCGCCCGCATTCCCGAACCGCTGCAGCAGTCCATTTCCATACCGGTGTTTCTGCCACCGGCCGCACCTGAAAAAGAGCTCGTCATGGACGTCTATAACTGGCTTAATGACAAAGGTGTTCTCAAGTCCGTGCTTACTTTCGACGAAATGGTGAGGGGCGATCTCCTCCCCGAGTAGATCGCCCGGGGAGAATGAATTGGGAAGGAGGAAGGAGGAAGGAGGAAGGAGGAATAAAATCTAATTTCATGGTCCTTCTTTCCCTATTCCCTATTCCCTATTCGATGATGCTACATTGCTGCCTATGAACCGAGACCGCTTACGCGCCTGGTGGAAAGCGAGCCGCCCACCCTTTTATATCGCCACCTTTGTCCCTCTCCTGGCGGGCTGGATGCTGGCGGTCAGGGACGGGGCACCGCGCCAGGTGGGTCTTTTCCTGCTCATCAACCTCTACTCCATTATGGTCCACTTCGCCACCAACCTTGCCAACGACTATTTCGATCACTTCCAGGGAGCCGATTCCGGTGGGTCTATCGGGGGTTCCCGAATGCTGCAGGCCGGGTTGATCACCATCGGGGAGCTGCGCGCATCCCTGCTGGTCCTGTATCTGGGCTCATTTTTTCTTGCAGTTGGATACATGACAGTGGCCGGGATGTGGATCCTCTCTCCCTTCGTGGCTATCTCTATTTTCTCCAGCATATTCTACACCGCCCCTCCCATCAGATACGGCTATCATGGCCTTGGAGAGGTTTTCGCCGGGATTAACATGGGGCCGGTCATGGTGCTTGGCACCTACTGGATAATGGCCGGCCATCCTTCCAGGGAAGCCGTGTTTATCTCCATCCCTATCGGCATTATGGTTGCGGGGATCCTCTACTTCCAGAGCATCCCCGACATGGAAACGGATAAGTCTGTGGGCAAAATAACCCTCACCGTGCACCTCGGAAGGGCTGGAGCTTACGCAGGTCTTGTCTTCCAGTGGATCGTTGTTTATCTTCTCATACTGGGTCTTGCCGCCGACAGGATCCTCTCGCCTGTCGTTTTGACCTGCCTGCTCACGATCCCCATCCTTGTGCGTCTTCTCCGGATCATGCCGAAAGTTGAAGATTGGCAGGAACTTGACCGACATGGTCACTACATAAGGAAGCTGTACCTTATTAACGGGGCGATCATTGTGATTGGTATCGTATTGGGATAGTAATAATTGGAATGTGGAAGGTGGAAGGTGGAAGGTGGAAGAAAAGCGTATCATTCCTTCTCCCTCCTTCTCTATTCCTCCTTCTGATGTCCTGACCAGGACGATTCATTTTCGGAGAAAATCATTTGGCCCATCTCACACCAAAATCCGCATATAAAAACCTTTCCGACAGGATCAACCGGTTTCCCCAGGGTGCTCCACCCTCCAAACTTCTTTTCCAGATCCTGGAGATGCTCTTTTCCGAGCGGGAAGCCGGCCTTGTGGCGCAGTTGCCTATAAAGCCGTTCACCGCCCTGAAGGCAGACCGGATCTGGAAACTGGGGATAAACGAGAGTCGAAAGGTTCTGGATGAACTTGCCAGCCGCGGGATCCTCATCGACATGGAGATCAGGGGTACGACGATCTACGTCCTGCCCCCACCCATGGCCGGGTTCTTCGAATTTTCCCTTATGCGGATACGGGACGATATCGACCAAAAGCTGCTTTCCGAGCTTTTCCATCAGTATCTGAATGTGGAAGAGGATTTTATCAAGGCTTTGTTCGCCACTGGCGAAACGCAGCTGGGAAGGGCCTTTGTCCACGAGCCGGTGCTGTCTGCTGAAAACGCGATCCACGTGCTGGACTACGAACGATCAAGTCACGTTGTAGACACGGCAAAACACATCGGGATCGGTGCCTGCTATTGCCGCCACAAGATGCAGCACCTTGACCGGTCATGCGATGCTCCCATGAACATCTGCATGACCTTTGGCGGAACCGCGGCATCCCTTACCCGCCACGGCATCGCCCGTAAGGTCGACAGAGCTGAGGCCAGGGATCTCCTCGATGAGGCATACGAACGAAACCTGGTTCAGTTCGGAGAGAACGTTCAGCGCAGGGTGAGTTTCATCTGTAACTGCTGCGGATGCTGCTGTGAAGCCATGATCGCGGCCCGGAAGTTCGGTATTCTTCAGCCCGTTCACACAACCAACTTTTTGCCTGTGGTAAGGCAGGAATCGTGCAACGGATGCGGAAAATGCGTTGCTGCCTGCCCGGTAGAAGCCATCGCCCTCGTTTCTGCCAACGACCCGCACCGCCCTGGCCTAAAACTCGCCCGGGTCGAGGAGGAGGTATGCCTGGGGTGCGGCGTTTGCGTGAGGAACTGTAATATTGACGCCCTTGCCTTCAAGTCCAGGCCCGAAAGGATCATGACCCCCCTCACTACAACACGGCGCACCGTTCTCATGGCCATCGAGCGAGGTACGCTCCAGAACCTCATATTCGACAACCAGGTTCTCATGTCCCGCCGGGCTCTGGCCGCGATGCTCGGCGTCATCCTCAAACTGCCTCCGGTTAAAAGGGCCATGGCTTCGAAGCAGATACAATCAAGATATCTGGAGTGGGCGGAAAGGAAAGTTCAGTAGCCAGGAGCCAGTAGTCAGGAGTCAATAGAAAGACTGAACAGATAACAATCCGGGCTGGCGACTGGGCGACGGAAGGATTTGGTAAAAGAGATGTCGGATTGCTGGCTTTACCCCCATACTCCCTCACACCCATACCCCCATACTGTGATTTCCCCGTGTCTAATGGTTTTCTTACTCCCGGCTCCGAGATACTGCCTCCTGCCCATGTTTTCACCGATTTTTTTGAGCGAGACACTCCCTTTTCTTGATGTTAAATCAGTGCTGTGACAAGATAGCGTGGAGTTCATTTTTCGCACTCCTTACCTCGCACTTTACACCCGTTTTTCTTACCAGGAGACAAGCATGGATGGGATCACAGGATTATACTCTCCGGGAGACGGAGATCTTGTTCAAAAAGCGTTTCTGGCCACCGGCGCACTGCAGCATCGCGGTAAAACTGGCGCTGGAATTGCCATCGGGACCGCCCGGGGGATAAATATCCTTAAAGGAGTGGGCGGTATAGTGGACGTCATGGACGTGGACTTGATCCGCCTGTTCCAGGAACTGGGCCCCGTGGCGGCCATCGGTAACGTTGGTTACACCAAGAACAAGATCGCCGAAAAGAGAAACGCCGAACCGATCCTCGTCAAGCCGCGCTTCGAGTCCATAAATCAGCTTGCCATCACCATGAGCGGGCGCATCCTGGAAGATAAACAGATAGATGAAAGTCTTGAGAACGACTATACCTTCGACACTGCCAACCGTGCAGAGTGGATGGGAGCGCATCTGCACTCCTGCATCGAAAAAGCTGGTATCAGCTTCGAAGCGGGTCGCCTTCTGGTGGACGCACTCCACGGTCGAGGCACCTTTTCGCTGACAGCCCTCGTTCACGATGGGAAGGAAATCAAGCTTATCACCTTAACCGATACGAGGGCCTTTGAGCCTTTCTGTTTCGGGTTTGTGGACGGTGCCTTTCTAGCCAGTACCGAAAGTATTTCCCACAGACGGCTGGGCGGCTTTATGGACAGGGAGTACACCGGTGCCGAAATGACGATCTGTTCCTCATCAGGTATTGAGACACGCAGGCTCCGTGAGGAGACCCCACTTCCGGATGTCTTCCAGGGTATATACTTCGGCAACGTGGCCTCCGTTTACCAGGGTAAGGAGATTTTTCTTCTGCGCAAGGAACTGGGTCTCAAACTGGCCGACCTTTATGGCAAACCGGATGTAGATGTGGTCATGCCCAATCCGGATTCCGGTCGCGGTGTATCCTACGGTATCGCTGAGGGTCTGGGCATGCCCATCTCCCACGGGCTTGTGAAACAGGCCCAGGCTATCCGCACCTTCCAGGAATCCCATATAAGAAGGCGCACAATCGAGGTGGGACTGAAATTTGCCGGCGTTGATTCCGTGCTGAAGGGAAAGAAGATCGTCATGGGCGATGACAGCATCGTCAAGGGAAGCGTCAGCGAAGGGGGCAGCGTCTGGACCGTTTACAACTCCGGGGCAACCAACGTTGAGTTCTGGATCTCCTACGGACCCATGTTCTTCCCCTCTTTCAAGGAGTGGCGCAGGGGACGGGAGTGTCTGGACGAACTTGCAGTCCAGAGGGCCTTCAAAGGTGAACATCCCTACGATAAATCTATCGAGGAGATCAACACCAGGGTCGCTGAACTGACAGGCCTGGACCGTGTCTGCTATAATACGAGAGAGAACATCGAAGCGGTCACTGGACCCGGGTCCTTCCAGGCTATGGACGCCAGCTACCCCATCTCCGAAGAGTACTGGCCAGGCTGGCTCAAGGACGAGATAGACAAATATCATAAGCTAAGCCTGGGGTTTTAATGTTTTCCGCGCCTGGCGGTGCTTGCTTTCTTATTGTCGCGCCATCAGGCAAAAACAAAGGTTGGTTTAACAAAACGTCAGACAGCAGGTCATGACTCCATGGGGGTGTCCGTCTTCGTTATGTCTGCGGCATAGCTTCGCCGCAGCAAGCAATTATTGGACGTTTTCTCAGTAACCTCAGTGGATTCAATGTCCTCAGTGGTAAAAACTAAACTGTCGCCTTTTCAGTAACTGGCTCTTCCAATAGTTGAGCCCTCCTCCGCTTTGCTCCGTGCCTCAACGTCTCCGTGGTGAAAGCATTGCTTTTATAGCTCCTGGATTCTGGCTCCTGCTCTAAAAACCCTCCCCACTGTTCCTCCTCCTGGCTCCGGACTCCTGGCTCCTGGGTACTGGATTCTGCCATTGACTTCCATTCCCCAACATTGCTATGTAAGTGCTTACTTACATTTGCCGGAGTGTCTATATGCCGCGTTCTGATGAGACGAGAGAAAAGCTTCTGGAGGCCACCCTCGAACTGATCTCAGAAAAGGGTTACCTGGGGGCGACAACCAGGGAGATCGCCGCTCTGGCTGGAGTGTCAGAGCTCACTCTTTTCAGAAAATTCGGGAAAAAAGCGCATCTATTTGAGGAAATGCTTGAAAAATATACATTTCTTTCTCGCCTGAGGGACCTGTTGGACGAGATCGGTGACATGCATGTAAAGGAGGGTCTGAACACCATCGGGGTCCGGTTTCTACATAATCTGCAACAACGGAGCCCCCTTGTCCGGATCCTTCTTTCCGAGATCTCTCACTATCCTGAGATAGTGAGATCCACCTATTTTCATATGATTGAAAATATCGGGAAAATGCTCGAGAGCTACCTGCAAAAGTGCCGAAACCGTGGAGAGTTACGTCCCATTGACATGAATATCGCGGCGCTTTCATTCCAGCGTGTTCTATTTGCGACTTTTCTCAATGAAACAATAATATTGGGGGGGGAAATTGACAATGAACGGATGGAGTTCATGGTCAGTGAAATAGTAGAGATATTTCTTAACGGGATCGCCCGGAAAGAAGAGGTGTAGGAAATGATCGCAAAGATAGCCACCCTAAGTCTAAGTCTAAGTCTAAGTCTTGGTCTTGGTCTTGGTCCTGGTCTTGCTCATGCTGAGACCCTGACCCTTCAGGAGGGGCTCCACCTTGTCACCACCCAGGGGTATGAGATGAGGATGGCTGTGGCTACGGAGGAGGCAGCGGGCAAGGGTGAGGATCTCGCCCGCTCGCGATGGCTGCCCCATGTAAACGCCTACGCCGACCAGACCTGGCTCCAATATCAACCGGAATCGATCTTCGGTGCAGGAACAGTGCCCCTCGGCGATGAAAGTTTCATGCGCTACGGGGTTACAGTGAACCAGCTCGTCACCGACTTTGGCCAGACCGGATCAGATATTAAAGCCGCACGGGCAAATGCCAGGGGGCAGGCAGCGGAAACAGAGAGTATCAGGAATAAAGTCGCCCTCGATTTTTTGATCGCCTATGTTTCCCTTCTTCAGGCAGAAAAGACGTTGATCGTGGCAGATCTTGAAGTTCAGCGTTTCGAATCCCACGTCGCGGACGCCAAAATGCTGCATGAGGCCGGAGAAGTCACACTGAACGATGTTCTGGTCACCGAAGTGGCTCTGGCCAATGCGGGCTTAAGGCGCATCACCTTACGTGACGAACGAAACCTTGCGGAATCGAAGCTCAATTACCTGATACTGCGCCCTTTGGATATCCCAACCACAGTTGCTGATTTTCCGTTTCAACTGGACCCGATACCCGACCTTGCGGATATATCGACCAGGGCCAGCGCCAACCAGCAGGTACTGAAAATACTCGACGAGAGGATCGCTGCAAAAGAAGCCCAACTCAGTTCAAAGGAAGCAGAGAGCTTACCGACCCTGTTCGTAAGCGGCGGTTATGCCTACGAGGAAAACAGCTACCGGGTTCACGAAGGCAACTGGTCTGCGAGGCTCGGACTCACCTGGGATCTCTATACCGGAGGAGCACAGTCAGCCGCTCAAAAACAGGCCATGGACGAACTGGCAGTTCTTATCGCTCAAAGGGAACAGGCAAGAGAGCTGGTTTTATTGGGGGTGAGAGACTTCCACCGTCTTCTCACCGGAGCTGTGGAAAGCACCTCCGTCACCAGAAAGGCGGCTTCCCAGGCCAGGGAGAGCCTCAGACTGTTCAGGTCCATGTATACGGAGGGAGAGGCTAACGCTACTGATGTAACCGATGCGGTGACCGCTCTGGCAAGAGCTGAGGAAAACCATTTGAATGCCATATACGGAAGGCTCAAGGCTGAAGCCCGGCTCTTGTACGCTGCCGGGGACGACCTTGGAACCCTATATTCCAATGCAGAACAAGTGAGCAGCAGCAACATCTTTAACGCACAAACCGGAGAGAATCAATGAACACACCTAACGAACACCAGGCAACACGCAATAGCAAGAAGATCAAAAGTTTTATTATCCTCGGTGTCGTTGTCGCTGTGGGTTTGTCAGTTCTATTCCTCTACAGGGGATACGCCAGGACCCACGTATCCACCGACGACGCCTTCGTGGAGGGATCGGTGCACATGATAGCGCCCAGGGTGGCCGGCACCGTTACCCAGATACTGGTAAGCGACAACCAGCAGGTAAAGGCAGGCGACCTCCTTGTGAGAATGGATCCGGAACCGTTTCAAAAGTCAGTTGACGAAGCTGCAGCCTCCATGCGGTCCGAGGAGGGACGGCTCACAGAAGCCAGGGCCCGGATCACGGCTCAGGAGAAGCGAGTATCGGCCATGAAAGCCTCCCTGGCCAGCACGAGGGCAGCTGAAAAGGGACTCCATGCCGCTGTTTCAGCCCGGCAAGCCGAAGTCCTGGCTAAAAGCGCCTCACTTAAGCAAAGTCAGCTTGATCTTTCCAGAGCAGAAAGACTGAACGATCAGAAGGTGATCCCCAAAAGCCGATATGACCGGGCCCGGACGGCCCTCGAGGTAGCCAGCGCGGCCCTCACTGTGGCCGAAGAACTGAAGAACCAGGCACAGGTGGGCCTCGAGGCACACAAGAGCACTGTTGCCCAGGTTCGTGCCCAGTTAAGTGCAGAGCAAGCCTCCCTGGAAAGCACACGTGCTTCACTTGAAACCCAGGCGGGACAGGTCGCGCGGCGGAAGGCCATGGCGGATTCGGCAAGGCTCCAGCTGTCTTACGCAGAGGTCACCGCCCCCGCCAACGGTTTTGTCACCCGCCTGTCGGCAGAAAAGGGCAACACCGTGCAGGCGGGCCAGCCCTTCATGAGCCTGGTGAACATGGAATCGGCCTACGTCGTGGCCAACTATAAGGAGACCCGCATTGGAAGCTTCGAGCCCGGGCAGAAGGTGATCATCAAGCTCGACTCTTTTCCAGGGCGGGAATTTGCCGGAACACTGGACAGCATTATGGCCGGAACCGGCGCTGCTTTTACCCTGTTTCCCCCGGAAAACGCCAGCGGAAACTACGTCAAGGTGGTCCAGCGGGTCCCGGTCAAGATCATCTTTGACAACCTGGATGAGGTACGACCGTTACTGAGGATAGGGATGTCTGTCGAGCCAACCATTCTTATCGAATAGTCGGCACGTAGCAATAAGTGCAGAGTGTAGTGTGTAGAGTATGTTTAAATTACGCCCTGCACTGTCGATACTGATCTTTTTTATCACTGCTCTACACTCTACACTTTACACATTGCACTTTACACTGGAGCAGGGCGCGGATGAATGACAAGGCCGAGCGACATGTGAACAAGTGGATCGTGGCCCTGACGGTCATGCTCCCCACCCTCATTGAGATCATAGACACCTCCATCGTTAACGTGTCCCTCGACCATATCCGGGGCGCCTTTTCGGCAGGAATGGGCGAGGCCACGTGGGCTATTAGCTCCTACCTCCTGTCAAACGCCATTGTCATCCCCATGTCAGGCTGGTTCTCCAGGCTCTTCGGCCGCAAGCGCTACCAGATCGGCTCCATCGCCCTCTTTACCATCAGCAGCTTCCTGTGCGGTTCCGCATGGAGCCTGGAAAGCCTCATTTTTTTCCGGGTCCTGCAGGGGATGGCGGGGGGAGGCCTGGTACCGGTAAGCCAGGCCATCCTGCTGGAAGCGTTCCCCCGCAAGGAGCACGGTATGGCTATGGCCATCTTCGGGATAGGAGCCATGTTCGGGCCCATTGTGGGACCCCTTATGGGGGGTATCATCACAGATACCTGGTCGTGGCGCTGGATCTTCTACATCAATATCCCCATCGGTCTCCTGGCGATCTTCCTGAGCGTTCTTTTCATCCACGACCCGCCCTACATGAGGGCGAGGAAAATGGGTATCGACTACACCGGCTTTGCCCTTCTGGCTGTAGGACTTGGGTCCCTGCAGTACGTCCTCGATACAGGTCAGAGATCCGACTGGTTCGGTTCCGAAACAATCGTAACCTTCACCATCGTGGCCGCGGTAACCCTGGCCTTCTTTATCATTAATGAGAAGTATCATGAACATCCCATCGTCAATTTGAGCCTCTTCAGGGACAGGAGCTTTACAAGCGGCTGTCTCGTCATGTTCTTTGTGTTCTTCAACCTCTTTGGAAGCATCGTACTCCTGCCGATCTTCCTCCAGGTTCTCATGGGTTACACCTCCTTTCACGCTGGACTGGTCATGGGGCCAGGTGGCCTTGCAGCCCTTTTGGCCATGCCTATCGTGGGAAGGCTTGTCACCAGGGTCAACCCCAGGAAGATCCTCGCCACGGGTATCGTCATATGTGCGGGTACCACCTATGCCATGTCCCTTTTCAATATGCAGACAGACTTCTGGACCTTCGTGTGGCCGCGAGTAACCCTGGGTATCGGGATGGCTTGCATTTTCATTCCGACAACAACCTTGACCTTGTCCCATATTCCTAAAGAGAGGATGGGAGAAGCCACATCTATCTACAATATGATCCGCAACCTTGGCGGCAGCATGGGAATCGCCTTCGCCATTACGACAGCGGCGAGGAGAGCCCAGTTCCATCAGACAAGGCTCGTGGAGCATCTTACCCCCTTGAACCCTTCCTATGTGATGGCCAAGGCAAAAGCGACCGCTCTTCTAGCGGCAAAAGGGGTGAACCTGCCGGCGGATGGGGCTATTTACAGGGAGCTTCTGCGCCAATCCAACATGCTCGGGTTTAATGATGCTTTTTTCGTTGTTTCAGTTACCCTGGTTTCAGTGCTGGGCCTGGTTCTGATCATGCAGAAACCGGAAAACTAGAAACTCGAATGTAGAATGCAGAATGTAGAACGTAGAAGGAAATCAGATGCCTGCTTTCAACAAATCGGTGGATCACTTTTTAAGCTTACAACTGAAACTCCATAGGAAAGCTGAAGCTCAATATTAGGAGTTTTGGGTTAAAGATCTTATTCTGTGTTCTACATTCTACGTTCTGCATTCTAGTCTTTACCATTGACTTCGCTACACTGTACTGAGTACTTTTTAACACATCAACGTGCCGCGCCCCGAGCGGGGCGCACAAATCAATGACTGGTTTAATGACCAGCATCGTTAGTCATTGATTTGTGAGGAAAGCGAAAATGACACTTTTCGTTTTCTGTGGAGCAAAAAGCCGCGAATGGACTTTTTGCGACCCTGTCAAAGAGGATTTGCCATGGAAAAACGTAAGATCCTGCTGGCTGACGATTCAAAGTTGTTTATTGAGATGGAGCGGACCTTTTTAAATCGTGACAGCTTCGATCTGTACACAGCCCGGACAGGCAAGGAGACCCTGGACTGTGCCATTAAACTTCAGCCCCACCTGATTCTTCTGTCCTTTGCCCTGTCCGACATGCCCGGTGACGAGGTCTGCTCTGCGATCAAAAAAGATCTTGGTTTTTCCAACATCAAGATCGTCATCGTAACGGATGAATACGGTGAGGACACCCTTACCAGGTGTGTGGACGCCGGATGCGACGGGATCGTCACCAGACCCTTCGACAAGGGGAATCTTCTCGAAACCGTTCAGAAGCTCCTCGGCGAAACCTTTCGCCGGAAACCGCGCTTTCGGGTAAATTTGCCCTGCGCTGTCTACCTGGAAAGAGAGGGAGTCCCTGGTACCATGCTCGACATTTCGGAGATAGGATGCCGGATAACAGCTGAAGACTCTCTTGGGAAGGGTACCGTCCTGGGTGTGGGGTTCAACCTGCCGGATACCGAACAACCGGTGAAATGGAGCGGTATCGTACGTTGGAGCGTGCATCACCGGGGAGGTGAGGGTCACTCTGTATCAGGTGTAGAATTCATGGACACCCCAGATAGTGAGCTGGAGATCCTGCAGGATATACTCGCTGCCATGCCCAACAGCTCACACCTGTAAAATGGGAGACCCGGAGTCTGTCAGAGAATTCATACAAATACCTGGCAGCGTGTAGAGGATTTCCAACACGCTGCTCCAGTAAAACCGGGTCCGGAACCTGACGTAAAAGGTTCCCTCAGGTTCACATCTTTCATGCCGGAAGCGCCGGCATCCGGAACAACCTTCAAGCAGCCTGTCGACAGGGGGAAAGAGCGATGCCCAAGGGACCAGAGAACCAACTGCTGGAAAATGTCCGTCTGACCATCAACCAAACCCGCCAAGGCACCGAGAAGAACCTGGAGTGGCTCAGGGAAAACATGCACCCCTACTTTTTCATCACCATGAAGGAGGAGACCCATGCCCTGGCCACGCTGGCTTTCGGACTCCAGAGCCTTCAGGTCAACAAACAGCTGGTGCTTGCCGACAGAGAGGATGCTCTCATTTTGGCCCGTCAGGACGGGCCCGGCTCTCTTTACGACACCTTGAACACCCTGCAGGAGAAGGAGATATCCTATACGGAGATCATCCATTCCGAGAAGGCCCCACCGGGTCTCGACACCAGTATCGAGATCCAGACCTTCAAGTTCCAGCGCAAGGGATCCGAATTCCTCTCCCAGGCTGGCAACGCTTCTGTTCCCGCCGATATACGCCAGGGAACCTTAAAGGAGCTGAAACAAAACTATCCGGATTTCGACCTTGCCAAGCTGGACAGGTATCTTCAGATCCTGTGGCTCAACCATGAAGACTATGTGCGTCTGTCACCTTTTCAGCGAATTGCCCAGAGTCTGCACCTGTACTACCAGGGCAATCAACATGGAGGGGTCTACTTTGACTTTGAACGTACTGATTGGTCAGGTTTTCCCGGAGAGCACCGCATTCTATTCGCAGTAGGTAACCCGCCTCAGAAGGGTTTTCTACTGCAGCTGATGGAGGCCTTTTACCGACTCGGTATAGGGATCAGGCGGACATACTGTCTGGTGTTCCATACGGGGATTCACCCATTTTTCCTTGGCACTTTCTATGTCAGAACCATGCAAACCGCTGACCTTTCCCCCAGCGAGCAGCAGTTTGCTGCGCTCCGATCTGAAATCTACAACTCGCAAATCCTCTCTACGGAATCCTTAACTTACATGGATTTCGTTACAAAAAAGATCATGTGCGGTGAGGATGCCTCCCTGGTCAATGCTTTTGCCAGCTTCTGCCACACCAATCTGGCCCACAGTGACCCCGATGTCTACGATATGGACACCGTCGCGAAAGCCTTCTGGTCCCACCCTGAAACAGCCTTGAAACTGGTCAACCTGTTCCGCAGCAGGTTCGACCCTGAAGCTACGGATCGGGAGGTCACCTTCAGGAAATCACTGGAAGTTGTTAAGAAGGCGATCAAGGGATACAACACGGGGCACCGCCACCAGGACGAACTGCACCGGACAATTTTCCACTGCTGCCTGTCATTTATTCAACAAACTCTAAAGACGAACTTCTTTGTACAGGGGAAACAGGCGCTGGCTTTCCGGCTGGATCCTGCTTACCTCAATGAACTGGATTACTCATTTACATCGGATCTTCCAGCAGACCGTCCCTTCCGTATAACCTTCTTCTTCGGCCGTTACGGCGCCGGTTACCATATCGGCTTTTCCGACATCGCCCGCGGCGGTTGGAGAACCATCCTTGCCAGGGAAAAACACGATTATGCCCTAACAGCGGACCACATTTTCAAGGAAGTCTATGTTCTGGCCCACACTCAGCACCTGAAGAACAAGGACATCTTCGAGGGCGGTTCCAAGATGGCGGTGGTTGTAGACGCGGAGGGCCTGGTCGATGAAAAGCTGGTCACCCAGAGGATGTACAAGCTGCAGTACGGTTTCATCAATGCGTTCCTGGATCTCTTCATCACCGAGAACGGGCGCGCCAAAGATCCATCGATAGTGGATTATTACGGTGAGGACGAACCTATCGAAATGGGTCCTGATGAAAACATGCACGACGAGATGATCGAGGAGATTGCACGAATTTCGGTGAAAAGAGGGTATGTGCTGGGTTCAGGCATTATCTCCAGCAAGAGGATAGGTATTGGCCACAAGGAGTACGGCGTCACCTCCACCGGGGTCGTCACCTTTGCCGAAATCACACTGGCAGCGTTAGGTAAAGATATTCGCAAAGATCCCTTCACGGTCAAGATCACCGGAGGGCCCGATGGTGATGTAGCCGGAAACGCCATGCGGCTTCTCCTTGATAGATGTCCCAAAGTGAAGATCAACCTCATTCTCGATGGTTCAGGAGCCCTTTTCGACCCGGCCGGCGCCCATCGAACAGAGCTTAGAAGGATTCTGTTCAAAGGAGATATCGACAGTTTCCGCCCTTCCAGGCTTCACCAGGGAGGGTTCATCCTTTACCGGACCCATCAGAAAAGAGATCGTCTCATAAAAAAATTCAAAAGGGTTTCACAAACCGGGAAGGGCCTTGAAGAGAAATGGGTCTCTCTCGACGATTTTTACCAGGAGTATGAGGATCTTATTTTCTCAACGAAGGCAGACCTTTTCATCCCGGCGGGGGGAAGGCCTGAAACCGTGGACGAGGATAATTACAGCAGGTTCTTTGCTGCAGACGGATCACCAACAGCACAAGCCATTGTTGAAGGCGCCAACTCTTTTATCACCCCGGGAGCGCGTGAGCGTCTGCAGGACCAGGGTGTCGTGATAATGAGAGATGCCTCCGCCAACAAGTGCGGTGTGATCTCTTCCTCCTACGAGGTCATAGCCAACCTGCTTATGAGCGACGAGGAGTTTCTTGCCGAAAAGGAACAGTATGTGTCCGATGTTATTGAAATACTTGATAAAAGGGCAGCGGATGAAGCGCGTCTTATCCTTGCCAGGCACAAAGAATCTGATGGGACCCGCCTGTACACCGAAATATCAGATGATATCAGCCGAGAGATCAACGCCCACTACAGCAGACTCTTCGATATGTTCAGGAAAAACCCTGAACTATGTAATGACAAACTGCTGCGAAAGGCCCTCCTCAACCATCTACCCCGTTTGATCAGGGTAAGTAGAAAATACCGGAACAGGCTCAACGAGATACCCGAAAAGTACAGATACGCCATCATGGCGAGCGAGATCGCTTCATCACTCGTCTACAAGAGCAACCGCGAAACCGATTTTATTGACCGAATACGGGGGCACCTGAAGAGGGTGTACGCTTCAACAAGGGAAGAATCGAGGAGTTAGAAGCCAGGTAGAGAATATAGCACGCAGCACGCAGCACGCAGCACGCAGCACGCAGCACGCAGCACGCAGCACGCAGGTAAAGCAATGCCTCCGCCTGGATCGCTGTCAAGGGTTTTAGGATTTCTTCTGCGCCCTGCGTTCCATGCCCAGAGCCCCGCCTATGGCAGCATCGAAGGGTGCCTTATGCGTGACAACCACGTATTTTATCTCTCCTTGGATTTTGGATTTTGGATTAGAAGTATTTGAGATATGAGATACAGGCTTTTTTTATGCTGTCAATGGACAGCATAAAAAAAGCCCCGGAAGGTATATCCCTCCGGGGCTCTTGTTGTCGTGGCTGTCCTGGTATATTACAGGGCCTCGACGTTGGCGGCCTGCGGACCCTTGGGACCATCGGTAACCTCAAAGCTTACGCGCTGACCTTCCGAGAGGGTCTTGAAACCATCACCCCCAATAGCCGAAAAGTGCACGAAAACGTCGGGACCGTCAGCCTGCTCGATAAAACCGAAACCCTTTGAATCACTAAACCACTTAACTGTTCCTTCTGCCATTTAACCAGCTCCTTGTTCTGTGTTTGCCTCCCGGAAATTCCACCAGAACCCAAAAAAGGCCCGGACATAAAGCCTGGGACCTTTTGTGATACCCTGGTTTTTCCGAAAGATGCAAACCTTAATCTTCGTCAGCGGCATACCCTACTGACACGAAAAACATACGACACCTGACAAGGGAAAGCAACTGCTTTTTTACTCCTTTTAAAGGCTTTATGCGGAGTATCCAGATACTGGAATCTCGGTAAACCACAGACAGGCCCGCACCCCCTCCTGAGAAAACCCGGGACAAACGGATCGAATATAAAATTTCAAGCTGATGTTTAATCTGTAATGTTTATTGATTTAAAATGTCCAATTGTATAATAATCATGTGGGACTGATCTTTATTGTCACTAAACCGGGCCTTTATTTGTCTTTTATCTTTGATGACTTCGCAAAAAGTCATCAATGCGCCCCTGTCGGGGCGCCCAAATCAATGACCGGCAGTATAAGTCATTGATTTGTAAGGAAAGCGAAAATGACACTTTTCGCTTTCCGTGGAGCAAAAAGCCAATAATGGACTTTTTGCGACCCTATCATCTTTGAAGCTTGTTCACTAACAACATTACAAGAAGAGAGACCTGATGGATTTTTTCAAAACCGAAATTTTGATCATTCTGGCTTTCCTGATGGCATCCTTGCCGGTACCAGCCGCAGCTTATGAGCTGGACCTAAAATCATCCACCTACCTTCATTTGTACCAGGTGGATCAGCTCTCTGGACCTGATGCCGATTATGCCCCCCTCTACGAACACCTTTCCCTCGATTTATGGGAGGTCGGGCGACCCGAACTTTCCTTTCATCTCTACGGTTGGGGAAGTACCGACCTGGGGGAGGAATCGGCCTCCGACACCGGGAAAGGGCACCTTTCCAGCGCCCAGGTCAGGTACCGCAGCAACAATGGCGACTGGCAGCTCCGCGTTGGACGGATGCTTCTAACCGAGGGCACGACACTTGAAGCATTGGACGGGTTACACTACAGGCAATCCCTGTGGAATATCGGTTTTTCCCTCTTCGGTGGAAATCCCAACGAAGGTGACGGCTCCGAAGGCTCAAGGGGCGAGACCATAGCGGGAGCCCGGGGTTTCTTCATCTTTCCGGGGAAGATGGAGATCGGGTTGAATTACCTCACCGAGGACGGTGATTATGGCGGTGACGAACGCGAAGAGGCGGGAACCGACCTATGGCTCAAACCGTCAGATTCCCTGGAGATCACAGGCCACGCCCTTTATAACCTCTCAACTTCGGGAATGGCGTCTGATGACCTTTCTATCCTGATTTCCCTGTCCCCCAGCCTGGATGTCGTAATCGCGTCGCAAGGCTACATTTATGAAAACCTTTTCCAGACAGTTACCAACCCGGCCTTTCTTTCGTCGAACATCAATCTGGCAGATGAAGTGCGGATAACGAGAGGCGAGATCAACTGGAGCCCTGCTGGCCAACTTGATTTACACGGAGCTATAAAAAATACTGACCATTCAGAGGCTGCCCCCGGAGATAACACCCGAACCGAGATCGGGCTGGACCTGGACACGGCGGTCTTCCTGGACAGAATAGGGGTCCGGTTTGCCAGCCAGACAGGTGATCTTCCCGAGAACGAATATAACGAAATGCGGGCGTACTGTATGGCCTCCATGGGATCCTTCCGGTGGTCTCTCGACGCTTTTGCGCTGACGTATGAGGAGAAGATAAGCGGGGAAGATCAGACGACCCGGCTCGTGGGATCGGCCGGATGGAAGATGACTGATAACCTTGACCTTTCCGGGGACTTACGTATGACAAAGAGCCCTGTCTTCGATGAGGACCTGGCTGTGGTGTTAAGAGCCCGTTACGATTTCGGGACTGGAAGTGGAGCGAAATGATGAAAACCGTTACAGCGATCTGCACCCTTGTTGTCTCGTGTACCATCTTCCTCGGCTGTGTCGGACCGGGCCGAAAGGAAGCACCCGCCCGTCATCCCGAAGAACTGACCCTCCAGGAGACAGACTGTCTCGAGTGCCACGACAACGAACTCACGGGTACCCTTAAACCCTACGGGACCTTCCGCCACACGAACTCGTTTCTCCTCCGCCACGGAACCTATGCGAGGCAGGCTCAGGACCTCTGCAACTCATGTCACGGCGAACCGTTGTGTCTGGAGTGTCACGCCACCAGCGATGCGCTGACACCTGCCCTGAAGCGCGGTGGCAACCCGGACCGTGACCTGCCTCACCGGGGTGACTACATTGTCCAGCACCAGATCGACGGACGCATCGATCCTGGTTCCTGTGTCGTATGTCACGGGAACAGAAACGACGGGAAATGTGTGCAGTGCCATAATTAAAACAGGAGTCAGAATCCAGAATCCAGGAGCCAGGAGAAAGGTCCTGATTAAAATAGGTATTTGGCCGTTTAGCTCAATCGACGAATCGGCAGCATCAAAGGTTGCGGAAGGGGAAAAAGGGATATTATATGAAAAATCTTAAATATATATTTGTCTGCCTTATTTTTGCTGTTGCGGTAGCCAATTGTTCCACCGCCAACCAGGATTCGCCCTTAAGCCTGATAAACGCCGACGGGAAGCATCCGGGTGGCTGGGTTTCGACCCACAGGGGGTATGCCCTGCCCGACGGTTCCCTCTGCATGGACTGTCATGGGGATGACCTGGCGGGTGGTATTTCCGGAGTTTCCTGTTCTTCGGACATGTACAACGGCCAGAGCTGCCACGCCAGCGGACCGGCCTTTCACCCAGCCGACTGGGTTACAACACACGGAGCGTATGCCGCGCCGGACGGCTCCCCTTGTATGGAATGCCACGGAGATGACCTCGCAGGCGGAACATCGGGGGTTTCCTGCTCAACGGACTCATTTAACGGACAGAGCTGCCATGCCGGCGGCCCCGCCTTTCACCCGGAGGATTGGCTTAACAAAAGCGCACCAGGCTACACATTTCACGGCAATGCCTACAGCGATGGGATCAAAGTAAACGGCCTCGATTGCGTGGACTGCCATGATCCACTCGGGGTGATCTTCCCTGACGCAGGAAAATGCATTATTTGTCACTTTGACAGAGGAGGCAAAAAAGCTCCCGACGGCTGGTCCCACACTATTCCTTATGACAATCACGGCGACTTTTTCGGATCTCCCGAGGCACCGGTCTGTATTGCCTGCCACGAGGTCAGTTTCAGGTTCGGCCACCTCACCGAGGACAACTGTCACAACTGCCACGCCGTCCCCACCCACGACGTTGAGTATCTCGACCACGACCTGGTAGTCCCGACATCAGGCGATTTCACCACCCTGTGCTCCACCTGCCACGCTATCAGTGGGACATCGCCAAACGAAGGCGCACCGGAATGCGTCACCTGCCACGAACTCGGCAGCCCCTACACCCGTACCAGCTGCAGATCATGCCACGGGAACCCTCCCGACACCGGAAGACACAACAAACATGAAAACGAAGGTATCAACTGTGAGGAGTGCCACCAGGGTGCCGGTTCAGGCAGCGGTCTGAACCATTTCTACGATAGTGTTGCGGATGTTGCTTTTCCTACTGCTATTAATATCACCTACAACGGATCCAGCTGTACGGGTGACTGCCACGGGACGGGACACGGCGATAGCTGGAAGTAAATCCAGTGCAGAGTGTAGAGTGTTGAATTCAGGGTGCAGAGGAAATGTAAGTCTTTTGCACCCTGTTTTTTGGGGTTTTATCGGGGAGAGGGAAGTACAGGTTTGAGGTTTGAGGTTTGAGGTTTTATTCTGTGTTCTGTGTTCCCTGCCCTGAGCTTGTCGAAGGGTACGTTTTGCGTTCTGGAACATAATAGAATCGGGATTGCCACATCGCCCTCGGCAGACTCGATGCTCCTCGCAATGACAAGCGCAATGAATTGATTCTAGCTCTTCTCCTGCGTTCTGTGTTCCTGGGTCTTCTTCCACGTTCCACATTCTACATTCTACATTCTGTCTTTAAACCAGCAGCATCCTATCCTGGGAAAACTCTTCCCCCCGGGCCGTGTAGAACCGCTCGATGAGGTCCTCCACCGTCAACTTCCCCTTCTCATCCCCCTGAACATCCAGAATGACGCTGCTCCGGTGCATCATGACGAGCCTGTTGCCCAACTGAAGGGCCTGTTTCATGTTGTGGGTCACCATGAGGGTGGTCAGCCTTTCTTCCGATACAACCACAGTAGTGAGATCCAGGATCTGATGAGCCGTTTTGGGATCCAGAGCGGCGGTATGCTCATCTAAAAGAAGCACCTTTGGCCGGACCATGGTGGCCATGAGCATAGTGAGGGCCTGACGCTGCCCGCCGGAGAGAAGGCCTACCTTGTCCTTGAGGCGATCCTCCAACCCCAGGCCCAGGTGCTTGAGCTTCTCCCGGAAGAGGTCCCGGTCACGGTTTTTTACTCCCAACCCGAGGCCGTGGGGTCTTCCCCTTCTCGCGGCCAGGGCCAGGTTCTGTTCGATCGTGAGGGAAGCGCAGGTCCCGAGGAGAGGGTTCTGGAAAACTCTGCTTATGTCCGCCGCGCGCCTGTGCTCTGGCCAGGAAGTGACCTCCACACCGTCAATGAAGATGGACCCCTCATCTATCGGGTAGCTGCCGGCAAGGCAGTTGAGCAGTGTGGATTTTCCGGCGCCGTTGGAACCAATGATGGTAATGAAGTCTCCCCTGCCCACATCCAGGCTTACATCTTCAAGAGCAAGGACCTCGTTGATGCTTCCCCTGTGGAAATATTTCGTTATTTTCTCGAGAGATATCATTTGAGCCGGAACCTCGCCCGTACCTGCGGCAGGGTCAACGCCGCAACCACCAGGATAGCGGTGATCAGGTTAAGGTCGCTGGGCGTAAAGGAGAAACGTCCCAATTTAAGTCCCAGGGCCAGGGCTATGGCAAGCCGGTACGCGATGGAA
This sequence comes from bacterium, assembly GCA_029210965.1. NCBI lineage: Bacteria > bacterium. The sequence continues at coordinate 37,174 of JARGFZ010000003.1, forward strand.
CCGAGAAGGGCCGCAATAATGGCCCTGTTTATGGATCTGCTGCCAAAGACGGTTTCCCCAATAATAACCGAGGCCAGACCTGCCACAATGGTGCCAACGCCCATATTCACATCCGCCGCGCCCTGGTTCTGACAGATCATGGCACCCGAAAGGGCCACCAGGCCGTTGGAGAGCCCTACCCCGAAGATGATGACCCTGTGGGTATTCACACCCTGGCTCGTGATCATCTGCTTGTTATCCCCCGTAGCCTGCATGGCCAGACCGAACTCCGTGTGCAGAAACCATATGAGGAATACTACAGCCAGAAGGCTTACGACCCCGAACAGGATGGGCGCCGCCACCGAGGGGCTCAGGTCCATGGCGTAGAAGGGATCCAGAATGGTGCTCTTGCCCAGCAGTGTCATGTTGGGCCTGCCCATGATCCGGATATTTATGGAGTAAAGGGCGATCATGGTCAGAATGGATGCCAGAAGGTGCAGGATCCTGAACTTTGTGTTGAGGATACCAGTGACCATCCCGGCGAGGAAACCTGCCCCCAGGGCCAGGACCAGGGAAAGGTAAGGGTGTACTCCGGCTGTGATGGCCACAGCCGAAACAGCAGCCCCCAGTGGGAGGCTGCCGTCCACAGTTAGATCCGGGAAATCGAGGACCCGGAAGGTGAGGTAGACACCCAGGACCATCAGTCCATAGGCGAACCCCTGTTCCAGGGCTCCGAAAAATGAGTACCAGGTCATTAAATACAGTACTAAGAGATAAATGCTGAAGAGATAAGACAATTACATTGCTCTACATCTCTTATCCTTATCTCTTATCTCCTATCTCTTATCACTTATCTCTATTATTTAACGATTTCATCCGCCCGTTTTGTGACCGAATCCGGGACCTTGACACCCATATCTTTGGCATTGGCCGGGTTAACGTATAGTTTCAGGTCCAGGAGGGTCTCCACAGGCATGTCGGCAGTACCGGCACCCTTGAATATGCGCTCAGCCATAAGGGCCGTCTGCCTGCCCATCTGGTAGTAATCGATGGCGAGGGCCGCGATAGCCCCTCTTGACACGGAATCAACATCCGCCGCGAAGAGAGGAAGCTTGTTCTCCACACTCACCTTTGTAATGGCCTCGAATACCGATACTACCGTGTTGTCGGTAGGGATATAGATGGCTTCGGCCCGGCCCACCAGACTTTTGGCGGCCTGGGTCACACCGCTCGCGTTGGTCACAGTGGCCTCCTCAACCTCGATGCCCCTGGCCGCGCACTCCTTTTTAAGGACATCCAAAATACTCACCGAGTTGGCCTCGCCGCTATTGTATATGATCCCAAGCTTTTTGATCCCCGGTATGAACTCCTGAATGAGCTCCACCTGACGGTCAACAGGGCTCATGTCGGTCATCCCGGTGACATTGGCCCCCGGTTTTTCCAGACTGGCAACAAGACCGGCACCGACGGGATCGGTGACCGCAGTAATAAGAATGGGTGTTTTCTTTATCACCTGGGCACACGCCTGGGCGGTGGGTGTGGCAATGGCAAGCACCAGGTCCGGTTTTTCTCCCAGTATCTGCTTGGCGATGAGGTTGGCCGTGGAGATGTTTCCCTGAGCGATGTGGACATTGTAGGTCACATCGTAACCTTTCTCCTTGAGCACGTCCTGGAAACCGTTTCTCACAGCATCAAGGGCCGGGTGCTCAACGATCTGGTTCACCGAAACGGTGTACTTGTCGGCTGCGAAAACCGCCGGGGCAGCCACGACCAGCGACAGGATAACGAGAAGAACGGTAATCTTTTTCATTGAGATCCTCCTTCCCCTTGTGGCGGGGAAACCCTGTTGTTTCAAACTGAAGACTGATTTTTTATGCAGGCGACTAATGTAGTGGGAAGTGGCCTTTACGTCAAGGGAAGGAGAGGGTCCAGAGTCTAGAGTCTACATTCTTGTTTTTTCTGCGTTCCGGGTTCTGCGTTCTATGTTCTATTTTCAGCATCCTGCGTCCTGATCTTCAGCTTTTCTAATGCGACAGCGCATATACTGCCCCTTGAAAGGCCAACCCCCGGAGACAGGATCGCACTTATCGGGATCATCATCGGTGGTGACGTTGATGTTGGATTCCCAGAGACCGAACAGTGAAGGGGCTTCTGGTTCCATTTCCGGGAACCACCACCCATGCTGGGTGGTTATGCAATCCGGCGCAATGGAGGTCACGAGACGGGCCCGTTGGCGGCACCTTCCAATGGGTGTTTCGATCCACACCCAGTCGCTGTCGGCAATACCATGCCTGCGGGCTGTGTCCACGTGGATCTCAACTATGGGGTCAGGGTGCATCCGGCGAAAACCGTCCACATGTCTGAATTCGCTGTGGTGATAGGGGATGGTTCTTACCCCGGAGAGGTTCAGGAGCGGATATTTCCCCCACTCGCCGTGAAGAGCTTCCGGCTCTGTGTAGTCTGGCAGCGGATCGTAACCCAACTGCTGAAATATGGTTGAACTCAGCTCCACCTTCCCGGATGGGGTGACCAGACCTTCGGCGCATCTACCGGGCAAAACCGTCCCCTTTTCCCAGCGCTGCTGGCGCACAAACTCCCCGATGGATTCTACCTCCCTGTCTTTCATGATCCCTGCCAGACGATACTCCCAGACCTCCTCGAAGGTCTTCTGGGGCCAGTGATTTATCTGGCCGAGGCAGACCCCGAGTTCCCGCCAGAACCGGTAATCGTCGTAACGGTCGTACTCTCCTTCCACAAAGTCAGGCAAAGCCGCCTCTCCCATTTGGACAAGGGGATAGGCGCCTATTGAACTGAAATTGCCCATATCGGGGCGTTCCATCCAGCTGGCGGCGGGAAGAACATAATCCGAGACCTGGGCCGTGGGTGTCCAGGTCAGGTCCAGTGTTACAAGAAGGTCCAGGGACATGAGGGCTTTGTACACCAGCCGGGTGTTGGCGTAAGCGAGCAGGGGGTTGCTGGCCGAGGAGATAAGCGCCCGCACAGGGTACGGCTGCCCGGTCAGCATGGCGCGAAATATGGATGGGGCGTGGGCCATGCAGTTAAGATAGGCACCGGCTGGGTGGTTCTCTCCCCACTTCTTCTGAAGCTGTTCTTCCACCAGTTCCCACCCGGGATAACTTAAAAAACGGAACCGGTCCGCACCGATCTGTTTGCCCCGCTGTTCGGCTGAAAGGGTGTAGTTCATTTCCATGGCCGCGTCGGGGATGAAACCCTCGGAGGGACCTGCGATGAGCATCCCACCCTCGCGATCCACACTTCCGCATATGGCAAGGAGAATGTTAATAGCTCTTATGGCCTGGATGCTATTGGGGGGGCTGTGTTCGGCCGCCACACCGATAACAATGTTGGAGGGTTGGTTCTGGGCGAAGAAACGGGCCGTCTCCACCACTTTATAAGGGAGCAAACCGCAGATAGCTCCAATCCGCTCGGGTGGGAATTCGGCCAATCGGGAGGTCAGCCCTTCGAATCCGGAACAGGCCTTGTCTATAAACTCATCATCATGCCACCCTTCCCTGACGATAACGTTCATCATCCCCAGGGCCAGAGCGGCATCCGTACCCGGATTTATGGACACCCAATGGTCGGCCTGCCGAGCCGCTTCGGTGAGACGGGGATCCACCACCATTGTCCGCATCCCGGCTTTCTTGGCCTTGAGAAAGCTGTCCCAGGAGGAGGGGCTCCCCTCATGGGGGTTCCTTCCCCACATCGTTACGAGACGCGTCACACCCTCCTTGCGATCCGGGACAAGGGCACCCCCAAAGGTGGTCAGCCACACCATGCTCCGGGGGCCATAGCAGATGGTCACAGCCCCCATGCGGTTGGGGCTTCCGAAGAGGTTCATGAACCTTGTTTTGGCAAAATCCCAGGCGCCGCGTCCGGTACCTGAACTGGTGGCAACGGATTCAGCACCATGCTTGTCACGCAGATCGCTCAGCTTTCCGGCGATCTCCCCCAGAACGTCATCCCAGGAGACCTGTTCCCAGCTGTTTTCACCCCGCGCTCCCTTCCTCCTCAGGGGGAAGTTGAGACGAAAGGGACTCTCCTGATACTCCCTGGCCAGGGTTGGCCGCACACAGTGGGCGCCCGGTACGACCGGAGCTTTTGTGTCCACGGTAACGCGCTTGATCCGCCCATCGCTCACCTGCACCTTCATGGCGCAGCCCCGGCTGGAACAGAAATAACAGGTCGAGTATTTGGTTTCCATATAGTGGCTCACCATAAATTTGAAGAATGTAGAATGCAGAATGTAGAACGTAGAATTTGCACTCTGAAATCCAGTCCACAGAGGCAAGAACTCCTGGCGCAAAACACAGGATATGAAACTATTCCTGCGATTCGTAGTGCTTATCTGCTTTGGATCTTATTCTGCGTTCTACATTCAACATTCCACATTCTATTTTCACAGTTGACTGATCATCTTCTCCAGAGTGGGAATCCCATCTTCAGGTTTGTCATTCTGCCAGGTGACCCAGTCCCTTAACTTGTCCACAGGTTTTCCGTCGGCGATGGCCTGGCGGGCCATCTCCACGCCCTGCTTAAGATCTTTCGCCTTCCCCATAACGTAAAGAAGGGGTGCCGTGTTAAGACAGATGATGTCTGACCTTGGTCCGGTGTCTTTGCCCGCCAGAACTTTCAGGAGCTTCATGGCATCGAGTTGAACAACTTTCGTAGAGGCTATCTCTGCAAAAGTACCTCGTTTAATTCCGAAATCGTCAGGAGTGATCTCGTAGTTCTCAATAAAACCGTCATCTTTTAGCTCCGCAATGTGTGTGACGCCGAGGGTGGACACCTCATCCATCCCCTGCTCCGAGTTGTCATCGAGACCGTGCATAACGAAGGCCCTCTTAAATCCCAGTTCCTTAAGGGTCCGGACCTCGATATCGATCATCTCACGGTTCGGCACACCCATGACCTTGTATTCAGGCATGGTGGGGTTAAGCAAAGGCCCGACCAGGTTTATGGCTGAACCAAAACGGATCTGGGACAGGACGCGACCCAGGGTCTTGGGGTGAACAGAAGTCAGAAAGGCGTTCCAGATACAGATGCCGGCGTTCTCGATACTCTTTTTAGGCAGGTTCGGGGCCGATTCAACGTTGACACCGAAGGCTTCCACAACATCCACAGATCCACAGTTGGATGAAATAGCCCGTGCCGCGTGACGCACCACATACAGTCCCAGGCTCGCGGCGATGATTGCCGCCCCTGTACTGATGTTCAGCGTCTTGAGCGTATCGGCTCCCGTTCCGCAGTTATCGATGAGGGGCTCGGGTGTATTGACCTTCACCTTGATGGTATCGTATTCGTACAGCGCCTCAAAAGTACCGGCCACCTCTTCCGGTGTCTCGCCCTTGGCCTTTAAGGCAGCAATGAAAGCACCCTGTTGAAGATCGCTCTGGGCTTCCTCACAGACCTGCTTCCAGCACTCGTAGGCTTCCTCGCGGGTAAGGTCCTGCCCGTGGATCAGCTTGACCACTATGGCTCCGAATTCTCTCCAGCGTGCTTCCTTGTCTCCCATTTTATCCCTCCTTTGCTTATCCTTTATTTAGTTTTGTCCTGAGATTATTCTTTGGGCTTGTAAACCAGGTATACGTAATCTCCTATCTGGCGGTTCTGAGCCAAGCTGTAAAAGGGGATCCGCCCCTTTGGCCAGAAAGAGGCCCTGCCAGCCGGTGTTATGGAGCCCGAACCACCGATCACGAAGGGGCATATGATGAGATGAAGCTCATCGTACAGATCCTGGGCGATCATGGAACGGTGGACCGTTCCCCCTCCTTCGACCATGAGTTTCTTGATCCCGTGAGCCTGCCTCAACTCTTCCATGAGAGGAGGAAGATCTACGAACCTTCCCTTCCCGCTGACGATGATCCGGGCGCCCTTCTCCTCCAGAGCCCGGATGCGCCGAGGCGGGGCATCCCGCGTAACCGCCACCACTGTGGGCGCTTCCGGACCCAGGATCCTGGCGGTGGGCGGCATTTCTGCCAGGCCGTCCAGCACCACACGGGTGGGGTTATGCCCTTCGCCTTCCCTGAGGGTCAACCTGGAGTCGTCCATCAGGATGCAGTTAAGGCCCACCATGATGCCATCCACGCCGGCCCTCTGGGAGTTATGCAGATGCATGATCTCTTCGTTTATGTACGCGGGCCCAACAGGGTTGGGCTGCCCCGGACGCCTCTTTGGCGAGATCTTGCCATCGAGGCTGACGGCAACGAGCATGAAAGTGAAGGGTCTCATAATGAATGTGTCCTAGTCGTGGTCGTGGTCCTAGTCCAAGTCACAGCATCAGAAGGGGGAATAGGGAAGGAGGGAGGAGGAATAAATACACATGCTTTTCCCCTTCGTCCTTCGTCCTTCTTCCTTCATCCTTCTTTAAAATCTCGCCCAGGTTTCATAACTTTATCCCTTTCGCGGCAGCGACGAAGGCTCGCATCTTCTCTCCACTCTTCACTCCTGGCTCTATTTCCACACCCGTTATGACATCCACAGCGTAGGGTTTCACCTTCTGGACTGCACCAGCCACGTTTTCCAGGGTCAACCCCCCCGCCAGGATGAGTGGAAGATCGATACCCTTAACCATCCGGGCCGAAACATCCCAGTCGAGGGTGACACCGGTTCCCGCTGGCCGGGAGGAGGTCTTTGAATCCACAATGAGAGCCGCTATGCCCGATCCGGCAAGAGCTGTTCCTGCTAATATGGGATCGGTCTCCTCAAACCTGGCCTGGCCGGTTTCCACCTCTATGCGCAGAGCTTTTATGACACGGATCCCGGTTCCCTTCAGCCCCTCAAGGACCTGCCGTATATGGTCCAGGGATTCGTCGCCGTGAAGCTGCAGGACCCGGGGGCGGACCCTTCTGGCGATGCGGACCATCTCCTCAGGAGGCCCTCCTACAACTGCGACAGTGGTAACAAAAGGGGACGCCAATGCTGCCAGGGAAGCGGCCTGTTCCCGGTCGAGGTTCCATGGCACCGGTACGGGGTATTCGGTGACAAAACCCAGCGCATCCGCTCCGGCGGCCTCGGCCATTTCAACATCCTCTCGGGACATCAATCCGCACAACTTGACCCGTACCATAACTTCAGCTACCCAGGCCCCTGGCAAGCTGCACGACGACTGCTGCGGGATCCGCTGCCTGCAATACCGCAGTTCCGATAAGGACCCCGTGGGCCCCTGCCGCAAAAGCTCGAGACACATCCCCGGGGGTGAGCATGGCACTCTCTGACAGGATCGCCATACCGTCGGGCACTAACGGAGCTAGAGCCTCTGTAATTCCTACATCCCCATCGTCCTTTTCAAGACGGGTGATGTCCCTGTTGTTAATACCTATAATAGTCGGCAGCGGATTCAGGCCCAGAGAAAAATGAAGCTCTTCGAGTGTGTGTACTTCCACCAGCGGTTCCATACCCAGGGAGACGATCCTGCGATACAAACCAGGGGATTCAAGTTCGGAGACGGTTGACAGGGTGAGAAGAACCGCCGCAGCTCCCGCCTCCAGGGATTGATCTACATCCTCCGGAGACCTGAGAAAGTCCTTCCTCAGGACTGGCAGGGACACAGCCGCGGCGATGTCCTGGAGCATCTGAAGGCTCCCGCCGAAATGCTGGGCCTCCGTGACAACCGACAGGGCACACACCCCGGCCTGTTCCAGTATTTTGGCCAGGGCCACCGGATCACGGGAACCCACAAGGGCTCCGTCTCTGGGGGAAACAGGTTTGATGTCCGCCACCAGGGGAAATCGACCATTCTCCCGTGCTCCGAGTACGGCCCGGGAAAAAGCGTTGGGCATAACTACAGACTCCCTAAAGGCCCATAGTCTCAGCCCAAACCTTTTCCATGTTGTGCTTGGAATAGGCCTGGAAGGCCATGTGGGTGTTGGTCTTGGCAACACCCGCCAGGCTGCCTATTTCCTGAGTCACAAGAGTGGCCAGACTTTCATACTGGGCCACCTTGCAGATGGCGAGTATATCGAACTCGCCGGACACGGAGTACACCTCAGCCACCCCATCCAACTGGGTGAGGGCTTCCGCCACGCTGTGTACCTTGCCAACCTCACAGTTCATGACAACAATGGCCGTGATCATACTTTGCTCCTTTATTTTTTCTGTCTGGTGTTGGCGGCCAGGGAATTTTGGCCGCGCGGAAAGGGCTATAATACTGCAGGAGTGTTTGAGTGTGCAATGGGGTGTGAAGCGACTGAGCATGGGGGCATGGGGGCATGGGGGCGAAAAAACATATCAAGGAGCGAAACCCAATGTCCAAAGGAAGGTCAAGGGTCGGGGGGCTGGGATTGGCTGAGAAGCCATTGGACACGGTGACGCGGGGACAGGGTTCCTGTTAGGGCGGCAAGGGCGGCCTAACACAGAGACGCGGAGAGGCAGAGGAAGGCCAGATCAACGGGCTAACCTCGGATCACCCCGCGTCTTTGAGCTAGATCATTAAACATCTCCGGGGGTCACCTGCTCTCAACTTTACCTAAGGAAGGTTATTTTGCCTCGTATTCTTCTGCTTCAATGACATATTGGGGAGCAAGCGTATTTCCTCCCAAATCGATGGAATAACCATCAAAAAAGTTGGTTGAATCGCCTTCAGGATCGAGGAAATTAAAATACGATCTCAATATGCAAAATGCAAAGTAGTTTTTTCCTTTAAGAATAGAATATGGAATAGCACAGTGTATTATCAATGGAATCGACTTGGCTTTATCAGCATTGACTTGATAGTCAGCGCAGGCCAGTAAAATTTCGGGGCCGTGTGTACAGAAGTGATTGTCCGGCTTCTTTGCATCTCTATAACTCAATAGAAAATAAGGTCCTGGTGTCTGCTGCGATCTGTACTCCCACATTCCCTTAGCTTTCACGCTCTGGTTTCCGTCCTTGAAGATTTTTATAATCTCAGAGGACAATGGTAAAATACCCTTTTCGGTGAAGACTTTTTTATCGCTGTGACGAGTACAATGATACCCCATGATCTTAGCGTCATGGGCGATGCATTTTTGATTCCATAAAATAAGAAATTCCTCTGCTGTTTGGTGGAGCGAAGCAGAAACAGCGGACAATAGGTGCGTCGGATTTCCGCACCAAAAGTCAAGTGAGTCGGTATTTCCATTGGCCTTAAGATCGAAGTAAATTCTTTCAGGATCAAACCAGCCTTCGGTCATCTGAGCCACAAAGTTTTTCACAGAACTGGAATCATCAATGTCTATAATCATTTTTTCCATAGGCATCCAGTAGAACTGCACCTCAGACTCTCAGGTTTCCCTTCGCGTAACTCTGCGATGGTTTCTTGTGATTACCTCTGCGGTCCTCTGCGTTAAGGCTTTAATCTAGATTGCTTCGCATGGGATCGGCTCGCAATGACAAGCACGGCTGGATTCCAACTCAAGGCTTCGCCGCATCCGGAATGACGAACGATAATTATGGGGTTTCTCTTATCCCCTTTATCCCTGTTAGAAAGTGGCAGTGCAAAGTGTAGTGTGTAAAGTGCAGAGGGTTGGACGATTTGAGACCCGGAACGATGGTGATTGAAATATTTGTCACCCAGGAACTTCGTTACAGGTTTTCCTCCTGGCTCCTGGATGCTGGCTTCTGGCCCTTCGCCCTGCCTTTCCTCCTGTGTGCTGCGTTCTGTGTTCTGCATTCTGACCCCAGACACTAGATACTAGACACTGAAGATGTGAGTCCGGAATGGACTCACATCTTCTTCCCCATAACCACCTTCACCTTGTGTTTGACCTTCGCTTCAGCGGCAGGCTGGTCAGGGGCCAGTGGAACAACTCCATCTTCCAGGAGTTTCCCATCCATCTCGACGCTGACCACTCCGCGGTTCACCTTGCCCGGATTTGTGACCTCGATCTCATAAAGGGCTGTTCCCCTGTTATATCGCGCCGTGAAGCGGTCCCAGTCGGCCGGAATGGAGGGGTCGATGACCAGACGGTCCCCCATGACCTTCAAACCGAGGATATCCTCCATCCAGACGCGGTACATCCAGCCCGCCGCTCCTGTGTACCAGGTCCAGCCTCCCTGGCCGACGTGCCCATCCAGACGGGAGACATCAGCAGCCACCGAATACGGCTCAGTCCTGTATTTCAATGCGCTCTCAGGATCCAGAGTGTGCTGGACCGGATTGAGCCAGGTGAGCAGTCTGACTGCTCTCTCACCATCTCCCGCCATGGCAAGGGCTTTTGCTAACCACATGGACGCATGGGTGTATTGTCCTCCGTTCTCACGAACCCCCGGCGGGTACCCTTTTATATAACCCGGATCTTTCTCCCCGCGGTCGAAGGGAGGAGACAGCAGCAGAGCCATTTTCTCATCCTCCAGAACGAGGTTCTTCCAGGCTGAGTTCAGCCCTGTGAAGGCCCTGTCCGGATCCCCTGCTCCGCTGATGACTGCCCAGGACTGGGATATGGAATCAATGGCAGCCTCTTCACATTCCGAACTCCCTATAACCGTCCCATCATCGTACCAGGCCCTCCGGTACCATTTGCCGTCCCAGGCGTGCTCTTCCACCGCCGCCGCGATCCCTCGAGCATGCTCCCTGTACCCTGCAGCCATCTGATCGTTACCCATAATTTCCGTTAGTCCGGCAAAGCGTTTCAGAACATCGCAGAGAAACCACGCCAACCACACGCTCTCACCGACCCCATTAACCCCGACGCGGTTCATGCCGTCATTCCAATCCCCGCTGCCTATAAGAGGGAGCCCCCGCTCACCCGTCGTGCTGCCTTTTTCCACGGCCCGCCGGCAGTGTTCATACAGGGTGTCCTGTTCCAGACTCTGCACCGGGACCTGAAAGATCTCCATCTCATCCTTACCAAGGAGGTCTCCCTCGATGAAGGAAAGCCGCTCGGAAAGAACCTCCGTATCTCCGGTGAACCGGACATACTCCGCTACCGCGTAGGGCAACCACAGAAGATCGTCAGAGCACCTGGAACGGATACCGGCCCCGGTGGGAGGATGCCACCAGTGTTGGACATCCCCCTCGCGGAACTGCCGGGAGGCTGCGAGCAGGATATGCTTCCGTGCCAGACCGGGATCAGTGTAAAGCAGGGACAGGACATCCTGAAGCTGATCCCTGAAACCGAACGCTCCACCTGACTGGTAAAAAGCCGAGCGGCCCCAGAGCCTGCAGCTGAGAGTCTGGCAGGTAAGCCACCGGTTCAGAAGAATATTGATCTCATTGACGGGCGTTGCCACCTCCAAACGGCCCACGGCATTATCCCACCACTGACGTGTTGTCTCCAGGGTTTCCCCGACCGCAACTCCGTGGCCGTACCTGGTGACAAGTGTGCGGGCCTCATCGTAGTCAGCAGCCTGTCCCAGAAGGCAAACCACCTCTGTGGACCGCCCTGGCTCGATTTCTATCATGGTCTGGATGGCCGAACAGGGATCCAGTCCCGCACCGGTGTGCCCGGAAAGGCTCACTCTCCGCATTGCTTCAGGAGATACCAGTCCGCGGTTCCGTCCAATAAATTCAGTCCTGTCTCCGGTGCAGCTGTCAGGGTACGGCCTCACAGCGGCGAAAGCCACCCGATCACCATACTCGGGATGATAGCGGTTGCGGGCGGTCATGGTTCTCGCGATCTTGTCCCAGTTGGTCACGATGTGCATCTGGGTGTTCTCACGATGATCACCGAGAACCCACTCCAGAAAAAAGGTCACCGAAAGCAGCCGGCGGCGATTGCTGTCGTTTCGAAGCCGGAGGGACTGGATGCGTACAGGGTCCCCTCCTTCGGAATCCATGGGTACCAGGACGGTCAGTTCCTGTTCAATACCGTGGCTGTTGTGTTCAAATACCGTGTATCCACTGCCATGACGAATCCGGTAGGGTCCGTCCTCACGCACCGGCAGTAAAGTCGGGGTCCAGAACTGTCCGCTCTCCTCATCCCGGATATAGATCGCATCTCCCGGAGGATCACTCACAGGATCGTTAGACCACCCCGTAAGCCTGTTTCTCTGGCTGTTTCCATACCAGGTGAACCCGGATCCGGTCTCGCTTACCATTGTCCCAAAGGAAGGGTTTGACATGACGTTAACCCACGGCATGGGGGTGATCCCATGCCGCAGAGTGATCACATACTCTTTCCCATCCTCTGAGAACCCCCCGTAACCGTTGTCGAAATCAAGGTCCATGTGATGTAAGGCGGCAGGAGGTGTTTCCTTTGGAACTCTCTCTGGAATCTCTTTTAAAGGCAAACCATGCAAGACCGTGGGTGCACCCAGCTGCTGTACCAGCGGTCCTCTGGCAGCGACAAGGGCTATCTGCGCAACGGCCAGAATAAGGTTCAGGTCCTCCTGGGGAATCTGATCCATATTCCTCAAAAACACTCCTCCTGGCTGATCCATACCCGTATAGGGAGTCAATCCCGAAATAAGCCTGAGCAGTTGACTGTAAAGTGGCTGTTCGTAACTGGTGGACTCCTCGTTAATGATCACAAGGTCGGCCTTTAAACCGTGACGACGCCAGTAGGTGTGAGCGTGGAGGGCCTCAGCCACCAGGCCAATGTCCCTGGCATCCCCTATGGTTATGGCAATAATGGGAAGGTCACCTGAGATACCGTAGGCCCACAATCTTGACTGACCCAACCTGTTTTGAACAATGCGGTCCTCGGTGGTTCTGAGCTTGGCACTGGGAAAGATCAGGTAGCTGGCGATGTGCTGGAACCTCCTTGCCTCCTCAGGCTGGATCCGGAGGTGGCGCAACTCCAGCTGTGCACTGCGCCAGGCCAGTTCCAATTCCCGTGCCACAACCGCCCGGCCGGAATACTTGCGCAGCATGTCAAGAACCTTATCCCGGGTTTCGGCAGCGCACAGAAAAAGGGTAAAGGACACCCTTTGGCCAGCCTTGAGGGTCAGATTCCGCCTGATGCTGAATATGGGATCGAGGACCATGCCGGTGTTTCCGGACAGTTCACCGCCAATGGCCTCCGGGTCAGCCAGCCCCCTGCCCCGCCCAATGAAAGAGCGCCGGTCTGTTTCGTACAAAAAAGGCCCCTCGATGGCGGATTCAAATATCATGGAGTGTCCAGCCCACACCGGTTGGTCCTCAGGGTCCCTTGTCCTCCTCTGGGCCAGGAGATAGCCCTCCTCCTCGATGGCCTCCGTACGAACAAACAGCTTGTGGAAGGCAGGGTGCATCACGTCTGCCCCGTGGGGAGCCAGCGATAGCTCCGCAAAGCTGGTGACTTCCAGCGGTATCGTTTTCCCGGATCTGTTGATGAGCGTCACCCGACGGATCTCGGCGTCATCTTCAGGGCAGACAATAATCTCTGTCTCCGTTTCTATCCCTCTGTCAGATCGCCTGATCTCGATCCTGTCGAGGGTCATGCTCACAACGTAGTTGTCCGGTCTTCCCCCCACCGGATGCCATGATGTGCCCCATCTCTTGTCTGACTTGGTGTTCCTTATGTAACAGAAGGTTCCCCAGTTATCCCTGGTTGTATCCGCCCTCCACCTGGTGATATCCAATCCATTCCACCTGCTCCATCCGCCCCCGGCTGCGGTGACGAGTATGGAGTAGTCCCCGTTAGACAGCAGCTGGGTCTTGGGCCGGAGGGTGTGAGGAGTGTTAAATTTACTTTCCGCCGGGTAGATCTCGGCCGGGATCGCTCCAGAGGGATCCCTCTCTGTCCTGGGAATGCTATAAACCGGGGGTTTAAGTGGAATTCGCTCATAAAGCAGGGGCTCGGAAGCCTTGACCCGCACATCTGAGTGAAAACGTTCCTGCATGATCCTTTTGTTAAGCAGATTGTCGAGAGCGAGAAAACCCATGGCCTGGTGGTGAGCCATGAAGGTCCTGACGATCACCCCTTGTTCACCTTTTCGGATCCGTCGGCGGGAAAAATCGATGGACTCATAGAAACCGTAATCACCGAAAAGACCGTACTTCTCCAACCGCTCCAGGTTGGCCAGGGCGATACGCGGTTCGATCTGCAAGGCCAGAAGGGTTGCGTAGGGTGCCACCACCAGGTCCCCTTCAAGTCCCCGTTTGAGCCCCAGTCCGGGGACCCCGAAAGCCTTGTACTGGTAGATCCTGGAGGAGTCCAGGTCAGCGTAGGCGGATTCCGATATGCCCCAGGGTACCCCACGCTGCTGGCCGTACCGCATCTGGACCAGGACCGCTTCCCTGCAAGCCTGATCCAGCAGGGAGTTCTCATAGGTCTTCTGCATGAGCAGCGGCATGAGATACTCGAACATTGTCCCGCTCCAACTGAGCAGGACCTTGCGCCGTCCTAATGTACTGTAGGGCCGAGCCAGGGCATACCAGTGTTTGCTCGGCACGTCACCCTTGGCGATAGCTACAAAACTTGCAAGACGCGACTCACTGGCCAGCATGTCGTAATTGGAGCTGTCGAGTTTCTGGTCATTAATATTAAAACCTATATGAAAAAGACGCTTGCGAGTGTCATACAAAAAGCGGAAATTCATTTGCTGACCCAGATCACGTATCCGCTGAACAAGGTTATCAGCACGCTCCAAGGCCTCCCACGCCTGCCAAACCACCGGTGCGAGAAGATCCTTCAGGTGTTTTATCATTTCGCCTTTGGAACCTTCGGGCCCCTTTTCAAGACCCTCGAAAAAGGGCATTTTCTCTGCTGCCAACTGACGCATTGAGGGTGCAACTGAAAGGGTCTTTAACCTTTTTCCTCCATCCTCGCCAAAGAGCAGCTTCAGATCATCAATACTCAGATCAAACAATTCCGTAACCCAGCCGAGGTAGGTATCGGCAATTTCCAGCCAGGCCGCCAGCTGATCCTGAACACGGACAGCCCAATAGACAACCTCATTCACAGGATCAATAACTCCCGGATCCGCTATTATCTCAGCCGGAGCTTCTCCTTTCATTTGTTTAAGGGACAAAGCCAGACGATCAATCGGTTTCCGGGCCCGCCGGAGTCGATCCAGGGACGCCTTCAGGTCTTCGGGTTCAACTGTCAGGAGGTTCTCCAACGCTTTGGCGTCGCGCCTCATTTCCCCCCCGATCTTGGCGGTTTCCATGGAGGAAAGAAGGACCCTGACCGTATCGGCCAACCCCTTGAAAGCAACAGGTCCAAGGATCGGTTCATCACTTAAAGCCTCGATCCCGTGTTCCAGAGTCCAGAAGCAGGCCAGGAGGTTACCGCTGTCCACAGTGGATACATAGCGGGGTACAAGGGGATCCAGGGACAAAAGGTTGTACCAGTTAAGGAGGTGCCCCTCGTATTTTATAAGCTTCTCCAATGTAGAAACTGTGTGGGTGATCCGGCCTAACGACTCCTCGCCCGTTATGTATCCAAAGTCCCTCGCCCCAAGAACGCTCAACATATAAAGTCCGATGTTCGTAGGGCTGGTCCTGGGAGCCAGTTCGCCTACATGGGAAAGCTGATAGTTGTCCGAAGGAAGCCAGTTCGTTTCAGGGCCGACAAAGTCGTCGAAAGTTCTCCATGTTCTTCTCCCTATTTCCCTGAGCCTCATCTCCTCCCCGGGATTCAGGGAGGAGCCTGGAACAACACGGTCTTTCTTGTAACGCCACAGAATGAGAGGAGCTCCCAACCACGCGAAAATAAAGGGAGCACTTGAAATAAAGTTCCAGGGACCAACGATGAAAGAAAGTGTACCAAGCACCAGGGCAAGGACCGTTCCCGAAGCGATTTGGATCCTCATTGAACGGTTCCGTTCACGGGATGGATCCGCTGCCGCCTGGGCAGTGGTCCACTGAAGCAGATTTTTCCGACTGATCATCAATCGATAGAACACCCGGATGATGGCGTCGATGGCTATCCCCGTCCTGTGTAACATGAGCGCTGATTCAGCCCAACCCCTTTGCAGATCATGGCTGAAGTTGGACAGGGCCGTCCTCCGTACCTCCTTTTTCGATGTTACCCAGGAGGTCAATACCGCCAGACAACCTGAGAACTGTACAAAAATTACCAGGAGACCCGCTGCAGCACCCAGGATCGGCGAAGACATCCACGCTATTCCCAGCAAAAGGATCGATGACAGACTGACAAGAGATCGACGCAGGTTATCGAAGATCTTCCAGCGATTCAGGAGGGTCAGAGGGTTGTGAACAGTTTTACGTTTACCGGACAACACCCTTGAAAAGGCCCATCGGGCGATCTGCCAGTCACCGCAGATCCATCGATGTTCGCGAGTCGAATAGGAAATGTAGTCACCCGGAAAATCATCAAACAGCTCAATATCGCTGGCAAGACCCACCCTGGTGTAAGCACCCTCCACCAGGTCATGGGACAGAAGGCGGGCGTCCGGGAAACGCCCCGTCAGAACCTTGTGAAAAGCTCTGGGATCGTAGATCCCTTTGCCATGATAAGACCCTTCCCCCGAAAGGTCCATGTAGACATCCGACACTGCTGTCGTATAAGGATCTGAACCCACCCCATCAGTGAAAAGCCGCGAAAAAGTGGTAGCCGTGGCACTTGGCAGTGAAGTACTGACCCTGGGCTGGATAATAGTGTAACCGCTGGTTACGATACCTCTTTCCTCATCTATCCTTGGAGAATTCAGAGGGTGGGCCATGGTCTCCACCAACCGCCTTGCCGTGCCTCTTGCCAGCTGGGTATCCCTGTCAAGGGTGATGACATAACGGATGGGGGGAAGGCGGTCGGGATCGCCGAACCGGATAAAATCGATACCGTTCCTGGAAGGTTCACCGTTTAAAAGGCGATTCAGGTCCTCAAGTTTTCCACGCTTACGCTCCCATCCCATCCAGCAGTTTTCCGTAGGAGCCCATTCCCTGTCACGGTGAAACAGGTAAAATCGGTGTGGCCCGTATTTTTCATCCAGTTCCTTGATCCCGTCAATGGCCCAGTTCAGAAGCTTCTTATCATCAGGATGTACTTTCTCAGGAGCATCCTTGTGATCGGAGAAGAGGGAATAAACCAGGTTATTCTCGGGATTAGCCTGATAACGGATCTCCAGGTTCTCAAGATCCTCCCTGAGGTTTTTTCTGTCGGTCAGCAATATCGGGACCACCACCAAGGTGCGAAAACCGTCAGGGATCCCGGACTTTTCAAAGGACATCTTGGGCAGTTTGCGGGGAGGCAGAAGACGTGTAACCAGGTAGTTGCCTAGTTGAACGGCAAACTGGCTGGCCGGCAGGAGTCCAGCCAGAACAATAGCTGTTGTGATCCCCCACCCAACGTCTGCAAAAAGAGATGTCGTGAGCAGGAGTGATTCAACAGCTACAGTTATCAAACTTATCTGCCCCAGATAGATGAGAGTATGATTCTTATATATCCACTCCAACCTCCTCCTTCGGGGGTTTTCCGGTGTACCCAGGAATTTAAGCAGCTCCTTGCGGCCGTCACCGATGAGGTAATACCCCAGGCGGATCCTGGTTCTATCCATGACCACCTTGGCCATCTCTCCTGAGGCCATGCTCACAGCCGCCCGAGCCACGATCTCCTCCTCAAGGCTCCCGCTCCGGGCGATCTCCTCCACTGCGTGGCGATAGCGATCCTTTGTGTCGAATTCCATTTGGGGATAGACCCAGGAAGGGTCTTCCCGCAGTATCCCTTCCACACGGCTTTGCTTTTCGAAAATATCCCGCCAGTCGATCTGCCGGAGCCATCTGAGACTGGTGATCCCGTTACCGATAGAAACTTCGTCAGCTGCCTGGAGCGCCTTTTCCTCCAGGAGGAGGTTCTCAAGGGATCCTCCAAGTTTCCTTCCCAGCCAACCCTCCACAACGGCCAGAACCGATTCCTCGTCGTATAGGTGGTCCAAAAGCTGGAGCGCGAAATTTACACTGGGTGCCGATATATCCTCTGCCATATCCGAAAGGATGGTGAACATGAGATCCGGGTTCCGCCTTGCCGTTATCATGAGCCTGTTAGCCCAGTAATCGGCCAGTTCCCGTTCTCCAAGACGCACTTCCACCCTCTCGACAAGACGGGACAGGTCATCGATGAGGGCGATCCTCAGAAGGTGGGGGAGCGCCCACAGTTCACCGGAAGTGAGTACCGACACCGACTGGTAGGCCTCCAGGAAATCGAGGATGTTGTGCTGGTCCAACTGGCTATCGTTGTGAACGACCAACTCCATGGCAAGATCGTAAGCCTTGGGCTCCCCCTTTTGAGGCCCATCAGCCAGACCAGGAAGCTCCTGGTAAAATTTTACGGGCAGATTTTTCCGAACCTCATCGATGTGCCCGCGGATAATAAAGGTATTATCCAGGATCCACTCCGCGGAGGTGGTGATGCTCTGCTCCAGGTGAGAGGATTCTGATAAGGTCAGGTAAACTTCGTCAATGATCTTTTCACACTCGTCCAGGCCCCTGAGGAGAGCCGCTTTGCGCACGGTGCTTTTTGACACAACGTGTCCCTGGGCGAGCTTTCTGGCGTGTTCCTCTACCCTGCTGGCTGTAAGCAGATCCCACGAAGATCTTTCCCACACAGGCTTCGATTTGCTCTTCTTGCGACGGAAAACAAAGATGGAAGGCTGATCCTTGCTGATCTGCCTCAGGATCTTTATTGCCTTGCCGATGGTTACCGGAGTGGCCCGTATAATGATAGCCGTTTCATCTGTAACAAGCCTTCTGGCATGGCGTTCCAGTATGGACCGGTGAACCGTTAGCAGGAGGTTACGGACTACTATGGGGGCCAGGAGGGCTCCGATTCCTATCCCGACGTACAGGAAGATCAGGGCAGCCAGGATGGAGTAAAGAAAGGAAAAGTGACCGACAAACACAGCGGTTACTGCAAGGAATATCCCGACAAGCATTCCCAGCAATATCCTCTGGGCAGGGGATACATCATCGTAGACTATCAACCCGTTCTGCGTCCGGTGTATGAGGGCGGTCCTGCGAAGCCCTCTCTGCCTCAGCTCCTGGGGTATCTCCCGGGCATTCTCCAGACCAGGAAAGAACGCGACGAGAATAGCTCGATCTCTCATGCCAAAACCAACTTCATCACTTTAAAGCGACCTCCTTTATAATACCACCCGTTAAAAGAAAGTTGGGACCCGTTATGTCCTATGTGGAGATAAAGTTCCGTGTTCCAGATTACAGGAATCGCATCCCGAGGCATTAGTTCGAGGAATTGTCGTTGATCTGTCTGATTTCTGGCTACTGATAACTGTGTACCAAGTTCAATTAAAATCCTTCGCTTGTCCATCCCAATCCAGTTCCTTGAGCGCCTTGCGGTTCTCTTTGGAGAGGAGGGGTTTAGTGTGACCCTGGAACCAGCTGACAACCAGGGCACTGTGGCGGCCAGCCTTTTTATCAAGGGGGGTGGATTCAAAAAGAGCTGTCACCTTGTAGACCGGCAGGGAGGTCTGGTCAGCAGATTGATACTCGTACCGTCCCAGTAGTACGGAAGGGAAATCTCTTTTCCAGAGGACCTTCGCGGGGTATTCGCCCCAGAGAAGTTCGAGTTTGATCTCGTTTATCCGGTCCCCTTCGCTGAAGATCTTCGTGTAGGTTCCGTAGGTAAAACCAACATGGAGTTGGACTGCCATGATCCTCCTGCCGGATTTCAGCAGGACATCCAGGAGCGGTATTGGCATAGGAATGCGTTTTTTGGTTAAGAACATGAGGCAATAATAACAGGAAAGTGCGTGAAGCAGTAGCAGTAGAAGTATTAGCAGAAGGGGCAAGCCAATTGAAAAGAGGTGATTTCTTCAGAAAATTAACCGGCTCCAGTGCTCTGCATTCTCGATCTTTATCAATTATTCTAAATTCATTCCACCTCTGTGACAAGGACCATTGCTGCTCTTACTGCTCTTGCATAAAAAAAGCCCCGCCGGCTTACGCCGGCGGGGCTTTCAGGTGGTCTCTAAGCGAAGCTGCTTACAGAGCCGAGACGCTGCTTGCCTGGGGGCCCTTGGGGCCGTCCGTAACCTCGAAGGTCACTCTCTGGCCTTCTTCAAGGGTTTTGAAACCGTCGCCCGAGATAGCCGAGAAGTGCACGAATACGTCGGGACCCTCAGTCTGCTCGATGAATCCGAAACCTTTTGAATCGCTGAACCACTTTACTGTTCCTTCTGCCATTTTTCTACTCCTTGTGTTCTTTTGTAGTCCTTCGGAACAGCCCAGCAAGGTCCTTCGAAACAAACGGCCCTGGACGTAAAACCCAGGACCGATGATCATCATCCTTCAAGCTTTTCCGCACTTACTACAAAAACAATTAAATTGCTCATGGGGAAATTCCCAGAAGCAAACGGATTCATACACCCAATCCATGTTAATTGCAAGGGGATAATCAGCATTTCAGCAGAAAATAATAGAAAGAAAAAGTAACCTTAATGGCAGGAAGTAGTGGTAACAGGAAAGATCTTTATGTGTCTCCTGTTTTCCTGCTACTACTACTATTACTATTACCCGTTATTATTACCCCTCCTCCACGGGAAAAACATTGGCACTCGTTTCTTATAATCACGGTATTCTTCGCCGAACTCCTCAACAAGCTTTCTTTCCTCCAAAACTGTCCCAACAAACAGATATGCAGTCAGGACAGCGTTGGTTACCAAAACTGTTATGTCCAGAGGCCTGGCCCATAGGATGAGTATAGCCGCCATATACCATGGGTGTCGGATCACTCCAAGTATACCGGAGGTATCTATCCCACCAGTCTCAGTGAGGCCCTTTTTCGATTCGTTCTCCGTCGCCTGGCGGATACCCAGAAATTGCCACAGGTCATAGTGCTTACCGCCTGCATAAAAAAGGACAATGGCACCCATGACAAGGAACAACTGAACCGGACGCCACGCCCCGGACCAGGAGAAGAAAGGATCACCTCGAAGGGAATTGGAATAGATCAAAACAGGGGTCAGGGTCAAGATGGAGACAAGGTTGAAGAAAACCCTGTGAAAACGATAACGGTCCTTATACCTCTCTTTAAGACGCGAAACCACAACCCGGGATATAAGGAGGCTGTGCAGGGCACACCAGAGGGACCAGAGAAGTGCGAGATAGAATAATTTCAAATTTCATCCGCCATCGCTAACGCCCGCCGACCAGCTATGGCGGACAAGAATTTCAGATTTCAAAGTGAATTCCTAGTCGCCATCTCATAATCTGAAGGAGGAATAGGGAAGGAGGAAGGAAGAAAAAAACCTTAACCTTCGCCCACCATCTTTCTCCTTTCATCATTCTGCCAAATTTCAATAACATGATCTCACCCGATCTTCAAACTGGTCATGGAGACGGAGCGCAGATCAATGGATTTATTATAATATTCCAACGGTTCCGACAAATCCGAGGCACCCGGGACGGTGAACAGGGGCAGAAACTACCAGCGAAAGCAAAACCAGCAGGTACATTACTCTTATCATTGCTTCACATCCCGCACCCTTTTCACCCAGTAACATAAAATTACCATGGATAAAGGGCCCATATAGCAATATTTCTTACTTATTTGGTAAAGATACTGCGTTGTACGGAGTTGTCAAGGTGAGATGAGCGCGTTTAGACAGTTCTTGGTCATTTTTCTGCTAAACTGTAAGTACACTCTCACAACGTACTGATAGGGAGGTTTTTCATGGGGCTTTTTTATCGAACACCATTGCTAATACTTATACTAATACTAATACTTATCCCCACACTGTCCTCAGGATCCCAGGGTATGGTCACCATTGAAAGCAGGCACAGCGTACAGATAACCGCTGACCGCCTTGAACCCATATTAGAGGAGAAGGGGATGACCGTCTTCTCCAGGATCGACCACGCCGCCGGGGCAGCCGGGATAGGCGAGACCCTCAGGCCTGCGATTCTTTTCATCTTTGGAAACCCCAAGGTTGGCACTGCGCTCATGAAGTGCGGCCAGACGGCAGGGATCGATCTACCCCTCAAAATACTCATCTGGGAGGATGATTCGGGCCTGGTGAAACTGTCTTACAACGACCCCCGATATATTGCCGACCGCCACGGCATCAGCGACTGCGGACAGGTGCTGGAAAAGATGACCGGAGCGTTAAAGGCGTTTGCCGAAAAAGCATCAGAGTAAAAAATCGAACCCCCCGTTTCTGACTCCCCGGGGGGGTAAGAAACGGGGGGGCAAAGGGGGAAAGCATGGATTTGATCACAGGCACGTGGGAAGACAGGATTTACGATCCTGATGGTGAGGTCGTAAAATCGGATGTCATCATTCTAAGGCAAGTGGGTCAGGAGATAGCGGGGAACATCCGCAGGGAATTCCCCGTTACACAGGCGCACAGAAAATGGGAGATCAACGGGAAGGTGATCGGCAAGGATTTTATGGCCATTTTCTGGCCTGACAACCCGGAGATCACCAGTCACGGATGCTGGCATTTAAGGCGTGAAAGCGAATCCCCGGATTACCATAAACAATGACCAGGTCAGGATCGTACTCACAGCGCCCGAGGACCGAAAGCCAGATCTGCTCAACCGCTCCCATCTCTTGCCTGGGATAGACAGCCTCCATCCTTTTGGCCACTTCAGGGTCGTCCTGATAAAAATCGCCCACAGTGTTATCGAGAAATCCATCAGGTTTAATGTGCCCTGCCGCCACGGATGCCAGGGGACAGGCGTGGTCCGCGCTATCGAATAAAAGGGTCCATCCAAAAGTTCGGGCTATATTCAAGCCCTGGCAAACGGCCACCGGGTGACCAAAATCAGCCCCCGGGCGGCTGTGCCTCTGATGGAGTTCCTCCCCTTTTTTTGCCAGCCTCACCGCCACGGGGAAGGTGGCGGGTTTTGCGTTGTCATGAATCGCCTCGTTTAGATTTTTCAGAATGTCCTTCACTTTGACCTCCTGGAAACTGATTCCAGATCCCAAATTCCAGAATTAGACGCTTTTTATATCAGACACCAAACAATCGTTCCAGACAGCTATCGTTCTTTATTCCAAGCTATAAGGAAAGGGTTATAATACTTTCTCTATGAGGCCGATTATTTCACAGAGAGTTTTGACGGCAGGTCTTTTGCTCGCCCTCATTCAAGCCGGGTGTCACCCTACCTCCAGACTATTGACGATAGTGTCCGGAAAAACCGTTTACGGGAAAATGGCCATGGAGGATACCGATATTGCAGTTTACCGATGGGAGCCGTCCCGATGGCGCTATATTTCGGGCACAAGAAGCGGCTATCACGGATCGTTCCGGGTCCACCTCCCACCGGGAACTTACCGTTTTAAGGCCAGCACGACGATGAGATTGGGAGACGAGGAGGTTTCCCTGTCCGGCACTCTGGAAAACCTGGTTGTGAAAAAAGCGATGGGGCGAATGGACCAGGTGGTTATTCTTATGGTCCCGGTATCGGTACCATAAAAGGTCCTGGGTCCTGTGTTCTGTGTTCTGTGTTCTGTGTTCTGCGTTCCGGGTTTCAATATACTACTGATCACCGATTACCTGCCTTCGTTATTAGCTTCGGCGTGGCAAGCCGATCACTGATTACGGCCTTTACCCCGACACTCCGATACCCCGTTTCCCCCACACATTAATTTATTGCCCCTCCCCTTCCTGTTTCAGATCAAAAGTCTGAATCATTTCGCTGGCCGGGAACTGCGCCCTGGCATCGTCCAGGATCTGCTGAGCTTCTCCGGTCCGGTTCAAGCTGCTCAACACCTTTACGAGAAGGATGGAAGCCTCCACCTGAAGGGGGGATGGTGGGCGCTGGGAGAGAAGGTCTTTCAGTACCTGCTCGCTCTCCCAGAACTTTCTGACCTCGGCCAGGCTCCTCGCATGGATCAACTGGTCTTCCGGCCCACGGTAGTGCTGTCTTGAAACAAAAGTATTTCTGGTTTCCCCGGAGGACACGGAACTGTCCTGAGGCTTCACCCCTGATGCAGCAACTTTGCTGTCCTCAGTTGGGCTTTCCTCGGCTGGAGCACCAGGTATTGAAAGGGCAACCGCCTCCTTCTGCTCTCCCAGCGTTTCCAAGGTCTGAACCGGGACATCAGATGCCAGAGAGGGGGCTTCCTTCAGAGCAGCCGCCGTGAGTGAACCGGAAGGGGCCCCAACATCTTCATTGGCAATTATGCCTGCAGTTTCAGATGGCAGCGGAGGTTCTGCCTGTGAAACCGCGGCCATTTCCTCCAGCTGGCCATCCCTTCCCGCAGAGTTATTCAGGTCAGATTCCCTGACCATGGGAGCAGTTAAAGGCTCCCCCGCAGCCTGAGACATTTCGGTTTCAACTATAGAGACCCCTGTCTGATCCAGTTTGCTCTCCATTGGCACCTGGAGATCAGCCTTTTCAACCTCCCCTATGGAAGCCACATCACCTTCCATTGTCGCGGGCACCGAAGGGACCGCCTCCTGGTCCTTTGTCTTTTGTGACAATACCTCCTGCACCACCGGGGCCGGGGCAGCCTCGGTAACGGCCCCCGGAGTCTCCACCCCGACATCGGGAGTAGCTAACGCCTCCCCCTTTTTCAAGACAGGCGCCTTTTCCTCCAATATTTCCAATGCTGCGATCTTTTCGGGTTTGGGCTCGGGTTCGGATACGGACGCAGCTGTCGACCTGAAAGCACCGTCATTTTCACGGGTCTCTTCAACCAAAGTACCTGAAGGCTCTTCACCGGAGGAATCCGCAAAGGAGTCCCTCTTTTCAAGTGAGAGTTCCTTTTCCCCAAGGGTAGTAACGTTTTCAGGTTTTTCCGGAGCCGACTCCATATAGGTAACAGGTGCTTTCGGTACCGGTATCGGGTCGTCTATCTTGATGAGTACACCAACGGCAACTAAAACCACAAGGGCGATAGAGAAAGCCGGCGCCATTCGGGGTATGATGAAGTTCCAGTTACGGCGGGGTTTATGACTTTCAGGTGCACGGGTGGCAGCATCTTCTTCCACCCGGTCCAGGACGCGAGCGGTAAAACTCTCCCAGTATCTATCATCCGGCGGCACCATGCCCGGCACTCCTGCCATACCTTTGGGGTCCACCGCGCTGCCGGCATGGTGGTCGGCCAGTCGGAGTCGTTCCAGAAGCGGACCGCACTCGGTGCATGACTCGAGATGCTTCTCCACTCTCCGTGCCGCACCACGGGAGAGATCTCCATCATGGTAGGCCATAAGCCGCTGTTGTGCTCTTTGGCACCTCATCTCTTCTCACCCCTTTGCGCCACGCTACCCGCAGGCTCCAGAACTTCCAGGACCCGTTCCCTTGCCCTGGACAGCCTTGACATTACCGTCCCGATCTTCACACCCATGACCATGGCAATATCCTTGTAGGACATACCCTCCACTGCCCTGAGTAGAAGTGTGGCACGCAAGTCACTGGGAAGCGTCTGCACGGCATGATCAATACTTGTGGCGCTTTGATTTGCCTCCATTGTCTCCAGTTGCCTGGGAGACGGGTCTGCTACTTCAGGAAAGTCACCATCGACAATCCCTCGTGCTCTGCTCTTACTGGCTCTTACCGTATTAAGACTCGTGTTGTAGGCAATACGTTTGAGCCACGGTTTGAAGGAGCGGGACGAGTCGAAGGAACCCAGCGCACGGTAGACTCTGAGGAACGTCTCCTGGGCAGCATCGTCAGCGTCGTGGTGGTTACCGGTGACGGAACGAGCAAGACGATATACCGCCATACGATGGCGATCCACCAGATCCTCAAACGCACTTATGTCTCCTGCCGCCGCCCTTTCGGCGACAGTTTCATCCTTTATTTCGTCCAATGCCACCTCCAAGCATATCTATATACCATAAGGAGGCTGATTTTATTCCATAGGAATAAACCCGCCGCCTCCCGGGTAATAGGGGAAAGGCCGTGATTGGTAACTCGCTTGCCACGCCGAAGCTAAAAGCGAAGACGGGTAATTCGTGACTCTAAAACACTGAATCACAGATCACAGCCTATATGAGATTTGAAATTTGAGATCTGAGATTCGAACTAAAAGGAGGTCAGTCATGAAAACGAAAACAATATTTACAGTTACCACGCTCTATTTCACTATGCTTTTCCTGTTGTCCCTGGCCATCGTCCTGTCCCCGCTTCTTGCCGCCGGATCGGCGCTTGATATGGATGTGCGGCCTGAAAACAGTACCCTGCTTTACCGGAGCAACGGTACAAGCACTATCCAGATAAGGGTTGTCGCCCCCGACGGTCTCCCCCTTCCCGACAGGCCTCCCCTGAACCTGGCCCTGATTCTGGACAAGAGCGGCTCCATGGGAGAAGAGGGGAAGATGGACTATGTAAGGCAAGCCGCCCACATGGTGGTAAACCGCCTCGGGCCGGAGGACATTCTCACTATCGTCACATATGACAACCAGGTCAGGGTCCCCATATCGGCACGCAAGGTAAGGGATAATCAGCAGTTTCACAGGATCATCGACGGCATCTACCCCGGGGGAAGAACATACCTCTCAGGGGGCCTCGAGGAGGGTTTCAGGCAGGCAAAAAGATACAGGAAAAAAGGGTACGTCAGCCGTGTAATTCTTCTTTCCGATGGCCTGGCCAACGTTGGTGTCACCGACCCCAGACAGCTCAGCCGGAGGGCCGACACCATGTACGAAAGCGGCGTTGCTGTGTCCACCTTCGGCATGGGATACGAATTTGACGAGAACCTGCTCACCGCCATGGCCACGGGTGGAGGAGGCAGCTATCACTACATCTCCCGTCCCGGTGACATCCTTGCCGCCCTTAAAAGAGAGTTCAATATGGCCGCCAGCACGGTGGCTTCCGGAGTCGAGATCATAATCCGCCCCCTGGATGGCTGCCGCTTTGAATCGGCTCCCGGTCACGGCTGGAGGCTGGAGGGAAGCTCGGCCGTCATAGGTCTCGGTGACCTGAGCGCCGGGGAAACGCGGACCCTTATGGCACGGATGAATGTTCCCACCGGGAAGCTGGGTAACCAGGGTGTGGCCGACGTGGCCCTTCGCTACCGTGTCCCTGTTTCGGGAAAAACATCCAGAACGGACGAGGCTCCCGTCATCCTCAGCGTTGTGGACGACCCCTCGGTGCACAGGGAGAATATCGATATCAAGGTCGAAGAGAAAAAAGCCGTTATTGAGACCAACGCCATGATGAATGAGGCTGCGAAAAAGGTGGACGAGGGGGACAGGGATGGGGCCCGCTCCATCATCCAGAAGGTCATGGGAGCCCTCAAATCCTCTCCGGCAGCATCGGCCCCCGCTGTACAGGCGGAAATGGAGCGTGCCCGGGAGTACGGCGGGCGCATCGACGGAATGGACGACATGGCTCCGGCCGAAGTGAAGGAGATGCAGAAGGATCTTAAGTACAGGAGTTATCAGGAGCTGCATCAATAAACTTCAGTGCAGAGTGCAGAGTGTAGAGAGAAAAACAGGGCGGCCTTAGGGCCGCCCTGTTTAATCTCATATCTCAAATCTCAAATGTGATCCAAGACCTTGAAAGTTTAACTCTGTGTCACCCTGTGGTGCGGCCTGGGAGCGGCCGTACTGTGGTAAATTAGCTTTACCCGCTTTAACAGGAACCGCTCTTCCCTGAGATTGCCGCGTCGCTCTCGTCAATCTCGATGCTCCTCGCAATGACCACCCTTCGCCAAGGCTACGGGTGGCAAGCAGATTTCCTCCTGCTTCTGCGTGCTGCGTCCTGTGTGCTGCGTGCTAAACCTTACCGTTCACTGTTCACCGCACTTTACCAACTGGCGCCAGATACACTGTAAACTCTTCTTCCCCGTCCACACCGATGAGTTCGTCCACCTCCTGCTGGTCGTAGGCAGCCACACCGCAAGTCCCGGCGCCAATGGCCTCACAGGCAAGGTACAGGTTCTGGCACACGTGGCCCACATCAATGAGGATCACCCGGTGAGCAAGCGGTCCATACCTCCACTCCATGCGGTAGGGGATGGTGGTCCATACAAAGGTCACGGCCCCGGCACCCACAAACTGCTGTCCCAAACAGGCCAGGGTGACCCTTATCTCCATGTTATCGACCTTGCCCAGGAAAACCAGTGCATGTTCCATGGGCAGGTATAGGTAAAGGCCGGGATCGACCCCTTCCACATTTCTTATCAGCAGGTAGGTCTCGAAGCTGTGCCGGGCACCGGCAGACGGCACCGTGCGCAAGGCTACCGAAGGGTGCGGAGTCTGCCGCACACCTTGAGTGCAGTAGAGAAGAAAGGAAAGTTCGGCAAGGGACAGGTCGTCCGGCAGGTAATGCCGCCTGCTCTCGCGGTTTAGGATGGCCGATTCCAGGTCTGTTCCGGGGATATCCCCTTTCCAGTCCGCGGGAGCCGGAAGCGAAACCCGGCGCGCTGCCGGATCGAAAGGCTTCTGGACGGGAGGCGCCGGCACACCCTGGTGCTGATCGGTCTGCCGGAAATCATATTCTTTGCGCAGGGTGTCTTTCAGAAACTCCCGATGCTGTTTAATAAGATCGTTTTTCATTTCTTCCCCAAGGATAGAATCGAGATTGCCACGGCCATTGAAGAGCGCTGGCCTCGCAATGACAAAGTGGTTTCCCCGAATTCAGCCTTCCTCTGCGTCCTTCGCGTACTCTGCGTTAAAATATGCCACCTTTTCGGTAACCGGTATTGCTTTGCTTCACGCATTCACGCTCTACGCACAAACGGGCGGTCTTTTCTAATCGTCCTCGTCCTCTTCAAGTACTGTTCCCTCCTCCAGGGCATCCTGAGCTTTCTGCAAGTCTGAAGCCTTGACCTGCAGCATAATATCCCCCAGGAGACCGGGATAAAGGGCGTTGGAGTGGGGCGCGTGTATATGGGCCTCGATACCAGCCGCTTCCAGCATGCTCTTTGCCATCTCCGCTTCAACCAGGTTGGGGTGGGTCGATACGGTTTCAAGTTCTTCGGTCATAGGGGGTTCCTTTATGTGTGATTCCAGGTTCAAAATTTCAGCTAAAACTATCTCATATCTCAAAGGTTTACTGCATCCTGCGTGCTGTGTGCTGCGTTCATATTTCTCCTGGCTTCCGGCTCCCGGCTCCCGGCTCCTGGGTACTGGGTACTGCTTTTACGGTTCCTCATGTATTATTTCCCCCATAAACTCCTTGGGGTCGAGTTTCTGTTGGGCGGCCAGGGTCATGAAAAACCCTTTATCCGGGTGATCCACATCCATCTCCATTATCAGATCGTACCACCTGGCCGCCTCTTCCCTTTCACCGTTACGCCTGTACTGTTCGCCCAGGAGATATGGAACAATGTAGATCAGGTCCTCATCCATCGACTTGGATCCCATTTCCATGATGAAATATTCGATAGCCATCTTTCGATGATGTTTCTCCCACTCCTTCTCTTTCAGGTCGTAGCAGCACCACGCGGCATGCAGGTAAAGCATCCCCAGGGAATAGGCACCCGCCCCAAGGCTTTCGTCGATGATCGCCAGAAACTCGAATTTTTTCCAGGACGGGATCTCCTCTTCCGGCAGTTGGGGTGTGATAACCTTGCGGACGAGACCACGAACATCATCCATGAGATCACCTTTCTCCAACGCCTCTCTGGAGAATCCGCAGTGCGGGCATGTGTGAACCTGATGGTGAATGGACTGTCCACCGGCCGACATGGTGAAGAAGTCAGTGGTTGTCAGCCCCGGGGTATCGGCCGTTTTACAAACGGTATCCTCATAATATTCATAGCAGCAAGGACAATGAAACTCCACCAGGGCTGTTGAGGCCATGGCACATTCCTCCCATCATATTAAATCTCTCTTCAGAGCGAATCCGGTAAAACAAGATTAGAACGCGGGAAAGGGAAAAAGCAAGTTATCATCTGTTTGTTGCGTAATATGGTATACACGATTTTCTCAACAGACAGCTGTCCTTTAGACGCGGGTTGAGAAGGTGCTTGGGTTTTTCGTGTTATAATAGACAAAACATTCAGAGACCCGAAAATGATCTACCAGCGCTATCTTGCGTTGTATATAAACAGGATCATGTAATTGGAGGGAATAATGGAACAGCTGCCTTTTGAAGGATGCTTCGGTTGCGGCCCTGACAATGAATTCGGTTTAAAAGCTACCTTCCGCAACATGAGCGACGGGGGCGTAGAGGGGTTCTTTACGCCGCAACAACACCACTGCGGTTACAGTGACGTTGTCCACGTAGGACCCATCACAGGTTTTCTCAGTGAAGTTCTGGGCCGGCTCGCCTTTCACCAGGACCAGTATTACCTCACCCAATCCCTGCACATCACCTTTAAATGTTCTGTTTCCCCTGGTGTAAAGCTGCACGCCATGGCCAGGCTGAAAAAATCCTCCAAATCCCACTTTACAGCTGAAGGAGGAATTTATGGCCCGGAGGGTGAACTTATCGCTACCGGTGAGGGGCAGTTCGTTACCATGAAAAGAGCGGAGGTAAAAAAAATCGCGGGGAAAGGGTAAGGGGGGAATAAAGGTTTGAGGTTTGAGGTTCAAGCTAAAAACCCCGGCATACCGGATCCAGGTTACCGGGGCTGGAAGCGAATTAAAACCTTTGGACATTGGACGTTGGACTTTCTTTTACGCTTCCACCCACTCACTACCGTTGTGCATGAATTTATGCACGAGCTTCTCACATTCCCGACAGACAAAACGACCCAAGCTGGTTTCCCTGACATGGTCACTGCACATATCCATGCAGTGATCACGACAGTGGAACAACTCGCCGCGCTTTCTCTCATTACAGATAGGGCACACAAACATATCTTTAGACAAAGTAGCCTCCCTGGCCGTCAACAGGGTTACTTTGAACCTTTGCGGTGACACTACATTGTCGTTGATCACTTGTTCAAGAGAAGCGTGAAAGGGGAGTCAGCTGTAGAAGAAGAAAATACCAGTTCAATCACTCCACAAGCCCTACCTATCCCAAACAGGCTATTTTTGCCTGCCATAGGATGTTAAAATAACCACGGGGAGGTAGCAACCGGATGAAAACAGGATCCATCCATACCAGCACACTATCTATCGAGGACTACTGGAAACATTTCCAGAAGCTCATCGCTACCGCTGACGGCGGAACGATCCTGACTACCATGGGCTGGGTACTGTTCTGGTTGGATCACATTCCCGAACACGTCATCCATGCTCACTTCATCACCGGTTTCCTGTTCCTTGGCGCCCTGTCCATGGGGCTCGTCGGAGCCCGTGTAATGATACAAACCAGGAATCGGTTCGGAACCAGAGCAGACAGATTTTTTCACTTCGTCAAGATCAGCTACACCCTGCTGTCTTCTATCAGCGGGATCTACGCATACCTGAGGTTCCCGTCATTCTAAAAAACGGTATCGGGGTGCCGGGGTGTCGGTGTAACGGGGAAAAAGCCCAAACACAGATGGGAACCCTGAAAATGACGCCGACCTTCGGTGGGGATTTCAGGTTTTACCTGGATACTTGGATACCTGGTTACATGAGCATTTACCCTCTTATCCCCTTTATCCCCTTCATCCCTGTTAAAAAGGGCAGTGCAAAGTGTAATGTGCAGAGTGTAGAGTTCAGACCACGCCCTTTCCCTTTTTCCTTTTTCCTTTTTCCTCGCCGGAAGGCGTATGCCTTCCGTACAGATGGTAGGCACAGTCTGGTCCTATCAGTCTTTTAGCGGTATGACGATTTACCTTGATCTCGCCGCTTAAGATTTTCCGCCGGTAGAGATACCGGATCCTGATCCTTTCCGCCTCGGGTTTCATGGGGGATATAATAACATGTTTGGAGTTCGTGGTTTTGGAATCGGGAAAAAGTAACTGGTTGCCAAGTGAATTATGAAGAGTGAACCGTGAACAGAAAAAACCAGTTATCATCCACCCTCACCATTCACTGCCTGCCCCGAGCTTAGTCGAGGGGCTCACCTTTCACCATCCACCAATTTGACTTTTACCTCCCATGATTCTATTACAAGGTCTCCATTATCAATGCCGATCCAGGAGAGATCAGTATATGAACTATTATGTTATTTTTGGGATCATCATCCTCGCCTTCATTACAAGCATCGCACTTTCCTCAAGGGTGATGAAAAGACTGAGGACCAGGCACACCGACATATGGGAGGCTATGGGCAAACCCACCAGACTGGTCCTTAAAGACAGGGTTACCCCTGACAGCGAACCATTCTGGCTCAAAGGTTACAAAGAACTGGACGATCCCCAGTTCGAAAGCCAGGTGGAGCTTCTGAAGATGTTCAACAACGTTCTTGGCGTTATTGTACTGGTTTTTCTGGTGCTCATGGTGGTCAAACTGATGATGGGGTATACTTAAGAACCTAATTTTTACTGGTCTTACCTTTACAAATCCTCTACATTCAAGGCTGTATCCAGCCAGGCTAACGCCTGTTTTTGGCCGCCTGAAATGTTTATTTCTGTAACTTTAACAAGGAAGGAGAAACCATGGATATTTCTGAGTACACAGAGGTGTTACTGGACGCGAAAGAGGAAAAGGGCCTTACTTTTGCAGCGCTTGGGAAGAAGATCGGCGTCAGCGAGATGTGGATCGCCGGCCTGCTCTACGGCCAGATGCAGGCTACCCCGGAAGAGGCGGCCAAGGTCGTGAAGGCCCTTGGACTGGAAGAGGACAAAGAGGCGTTTGAATATTTCCTGACCTCCTTCCCCAACAAAGGTCTGGGACCCGTCGTTCCCACCGACCCGCTTATCTACCGCTTGTATGAGATCGTTCAGGTTTTCGGTTATCCCTTCAAATCGGTCGTCCATGAGAAATTCGGCGACGGTATCATGAGCGCCATCGATTACACCTTCCACGTGGAAAAAGAGAAAAATCCCAACGGTGACAGGGTCAAGGTGATCATGTCCGGGAAGTTCCTGCCTTATAAGAAATTCTAGGATTATTTCCTTAAACGGATCAGAGACCGGGATCTGCTGACATACAGATCCCGGTCTTTTCTTTAGTGTACCGGAAATAATCAGCACGCAGAACGCAGAACGCAGGACGCAGCACGCAAAAGGAGAATCTGTTTTTTCGGAACGAACCGGAATGCCGGTGAACCGGGGAAACGGGGAGAAGGCGTGTTTCCTGCAATAGCGTTGTTTTTCACCACGGAGTCACAAAGGGCACGGAGAAAGTCCAAAAGTCAGGTGCACATGTGCACCGTACTATTTTTATCCTGGATTTTGATTTTAATCCGGAATTCGGAATCCGGAATCCGGAATTGTATTTTCACACGGCACATCAGTCTGGCAAAGACCGCACCCTACATGTTTTGCATCGAACTTTTTCGACAGGTCCTTGAATAGAGGCCCGTACGTATACTTTTCACACCGATATTTGTCATGGCCATCAAGGGTTATGGCCCCTACTGGACATCTCTCAACACACATCCCACATTCCACCCCTTTGCACGTCAGGCAGTTCTCCCGATAATCGCTGTATGGATGCTCTGATGGCTCCAGGAAAAGATCCGTTACCACACTGCCGATCCGGTTAGCCATCCCAAGGGGTGTAATAAATCCGTCATTTAGACTGAAAGTACCCAACCCGGCGGCATAGGCCGCGTGACGCTCAGACCAGGTGGAGGCCCATCCGATATCGGGATCATCGACCCTGGCCCACTGATCCAGAAGCATAGGCCCGGCGGCTCTGCCGCCATGTTCCAAAATAAAATCCACTACGGATTGCCGGACGACATCGTTAAACAGTTCACCGTAATTTCTTGTGCGGGCCCAGCGGCGGGAAGGGTAGCGACCCTCTATCCGGTTGGTCTGCCTCGTTTTCTCGGTTATGGGTAGGACCCAGCAGATAACAGTACCAGCCGCCAAAGCGCCTGGGCCATAAGCCTGCTCAAGAACCTCGCTGGGTGTCCAGTGAAAGGGGCCGATGATAGTCTTGTACCTGGTAAACAGCTCATCATCAGCGGAAGCAAACCCCACCAGGGGCGCGTCAAAATAGGGGCTGCCGTCCTCACCGCGGTTGGCCGGATCGCTTTTAACGCGGTTTTCGATCACATCTATCAGTAACTGTTTGATATCAATCTCCCCAGGGTTCATGTGATATCCTGTTCCTATATTTGATTGGCGACTGATAAACAATCTATTATACAGTGCGCATTATGTCATCATATCCTTGCTCCATACCCTTTGCATTCTGTACTTTCCAGCCATAGAATACACATTATTCTTAGGCCAGGAGATCATTTCTAATGAAAAAATTCGAGATCGAGGAAGATCCGCTGTGCAAAACGAAGATGGCCTACCCGGATGATGGGAAGGTAGTGTTTAAAGTCAGGCTGAAGAAAAGGGGAGTATAAATTGAGAATTGCGCATTGAGAATTCAGGATTTCAGGCTGTAATACTCAATCCGGAATCATTGTACCTGTTCCAGCCTCAGTACGCGCCCGTTCCTGCTATCGGTGAGCAGGTAGATTAGGCCATCCGGTCCCTGGCGGACATCCCTGATACGCTCATTCATCTTCTGGAGCATGCGCTCCTCTTTGATTACCTTTTCCCCATCAAGCACCAGACGCACGAGCATGGCTCCACGCAGAGCACCTATAAAAAGATCTCCCTTCCAGCTTGGGAAAACATCGGCAGTGTAAAAAGCCATTCCCGAAGGTGCGATGGATGGATCCAGTAATAGACCGGCTGCTCCATACCTTCCTTGCTTGTTCCCTCCCCTATTTTAAAGCCGGAATAGTGCCGTCCATAGCTGATCACCGGCCAGCCGTAATTGCGCCCCCTAAGCGGGATGTTGATCTCGTCACCACCCATCGCGCCGTGTTTAACGGTCCAGAGCCTGCCCGTTTCGGGGTGAAGCGCGGCGCCCTGGGGGTTGCGGTGGCCGTGGGACCAGGTCTCGGGCCGGTAGCCAGAGCGTGCGGCGAAAGGGTTGTCACCGGGAACTATCCCGTCGGGCATGATGCAAATCACCTGGCCCCTGTGGATGGAAAAATCCTGGGCCCTGTCCCTCTCACCTCGTTCACCAATGGTGATGAACAGATTGCCATCCCTGGAAAAAACAAACCGTGAACCGAAATGAATACCGGTATTTGTCTTTGAAATCTGGCGGCAGATAACTTTAAAATCCTCAACACGTCCTTCGGTGAGGCGCCCTCTCCCGACCGCTGTACCACCGCCCCCCTTTCCAGGCTCCGCGTAGGAAAGATAAACCAGCCTGCTGGTTTCAAAACCCGGGTCAAGAACCACATCAAGGAGCCCCCCCTGTCCCCGTGCGAACACCTCGGGCACCCCGGTCAGAGGTTGTGATACTGTGCCGGCCTGGTCCACATAGCGCAAACGTCCCGGCCTTTCGGTCACGAGCATCCTTCCATCAGGCAGAAAGGCCAGTCCCCATGGGTTCTCCAATCCGCGCGCAACTGTGACAACATGGACGGAATAAAGCTCCGTAGCATATTCATCGCTGCCGGCAGCTGACGCTTCCCCAATACCTGCAGCTAAAACCAGCAGGAAAATGATCCGTGACAAATAGTGTGTCAGGGCGCTCATGACCGACCCTCCCTGCCTGTAATTTTCTGAAAACCAACCCTTGCCAAATATATTGAGCCTTGTTCGTGTTCTCGTGACGAGCTATTTCAGATCCCGTCACAAAAAAAACGCCGCAGTCACCTTGACGGAAACTGCGGCGGCAGGTCCTGTTTTAACTGACTGTAGTCATCAGCACAAATTACTGTCGAGGTTGTGGTCTTGAATGCTCAATCCGGAATTCTCAATCCGAAATTACTGGATTTTCAGGGCCGCCTGCGTCACAAGTCGTGATATCCCCAAGGACTCCGAAGAGTAAAGGAACAGTCCCGCCCAGATAAAGCCGAAACTCACAAGGTGACTGGTAGTGAACGGTTCACCAAAGGCAAAGACCGCCCACGCGAAGTGCGCCGTCGGGACGATATACTGCATGATACCCATGGTAGAGAGGCGAAGGCGGTTCAGCGCACCTCCGAAGAGAATAAGGGGTGTGACAGTAATGACACCAGCCAGAAGGAGAAGGATATCGATATTTTTCCCAAGGGCCATGAAGGAGAGACGATCAGCTGAAAAAAGCCAGAGAAGGTATCCCAGCGCCAAGGGGGAGAGAAGTGTCGTCTCTATGGCAAGCCCCGTCACTGCGGGCAGGCAAGCGGCTTTCCTGATCAAACCGTACAAACCGAAGGAAAAAGCAAGGGTTATGGATATGAGGGGCAGGCGTCCTATCATCACCGTCTGAACGCCGACGCCTGCTGCAGCCAGGGCGATAGCAACCTTTTGTCTGCCGGTGAGCTTTTCACGAAGGAATACTGCTGCAAGGAAAATACTGACCAGCGGGTTGAGATAGTAACCAAGACTGCTTTCCAGAACCTTACCTGCCGCAACCGCGTAAATAAACACGAACCAGTTGGTGGAAATGAGAAGGGTGGTAAGGGTTAGTGTGGCAAGAGTCCGCCTGTTAAGCACCATGGATCGGAGCCGTGCGCCTGACCTGGTCACAGCGACAAAGATGAGAAGAAAGGCTGCTGACCAGATGATGCGGTGTGCCAGGACCTCCGCAGCCGGTACTTGAGCCAACGCCTTGAAGTAAAGGGGGAAAAACCCCCATATAGAATAGGCGGCAAGCCCCATCCAGAAACCGGATCTCCCTTGTGTGTTCCCAGTGGGATGGCTGATGTCACCTGTACTGTTCAACGAGCCTCCATCCTATGATTGGCGGGAATGGTGTTTAAACCCATTCGCACTAACGCTCCTGGTGTAACAGGCCGAAACAAGCGCAGCAAAGAACTCTTTTCGGCCATAATGACGATCTTGCCCTTGATGGAAACGGTAAGCTCTTTTCCTGGTGACAGAATGTAGTCCGTGCTGTCTCCGGACACGGTAACCCAGACAGCACCCTCAGCACAACGGACCGTAATAGTCCCCAGACTATTTCTGAGGCTTACCATGTCGTCCCTGTTCATGGAAATAACCATATCACTCCTCCTTCAGAACCCATTGTGCTTTGCCGTCAGGGTAGGATAACAGCGTCACATTATGATCACGATCCGCGACTTGCCTAAATAATCTGCCACGTGTGACAAAAAAGCACCAGATACATTACT
This sequence comes from bacterium, assembly GCA_029210965.1. Lineage (NCBI taxonomy): Bacteria > bacterium. The sequence continues at coordinate 73,994 of JARGFZ010000003.1, forward strand.
TCACTTTTGTACCTGATACAGTTTATATTAATAACAACTGTGCCCTTTCAGGGATCGTCAAACTGTGCCTCTATAAAATGGAAGAGATGAGATACTATGGGCCCCATGCAAAAGACCGAGCTTACCGACAGTCAGAGAACACCCCTGTACGAACAGGTGGCAGGCCAGATCGCCTCCCTGGTAGAAAGGGGCACCTACAGGCCAGGGGACCGCATTCCCTCCATACGGAAACTGAGCCGACAGATGAAGGTGAGCGTTAACACCATTCGGGAGGCTTACGGTTACCTGGAGGTGCGCCGCATCATAGAAGCCAGGCCACAATCCGGATATTACGTCTGTTCCAGCCTGCCGGAGGTTCCGGCGGAACCGGAATTCGAGAACAGGGAGATCCACCCTACAGATGTCGGCGTGGGAGAACTGGCAGAAATGGTCATGAGAGACACTGCCAATTCTGATCTGATCCAGTTTGGAGCATCCATCCCCGATCCGACACTGCTCCCCATCGACAGGCTAAACAGGATGCTGTCGTCAGAAGTCAGAAGACGTCCTATCGTTTCGGTCTCCTATTCCCTGCCTCCAGGTTACGAACGCCTGCGCAAACAGATCGCCAAACGGATGGTGAATTCAGGCTGCATGGTGGGACCGGAGGATATCGTCATAACAAACGGATGCATGGAGGCGGTGACCCTGGCCCTGCTGGCTACCTGCAAACCAGGTGATACCCTTGCCGTTGAATCCCCGACCTATTACGGTTTTTTCCAACTCATTCACCAGATGGGGTTAAAAGCCCTGGAAATCCCCTCAACACCGACCAGCGGGATCAGCATCGAAGCTCTTACCTATGCCCTCGAAACCACCAGGGTGAATGCCTGTCTCGTTGTCCCAAACTACAGCAACCCTATCGGTTCGATAATGCCCCATGATCGAAAACTCCAGCTTGTCAGGCTTCTTGAGCAGCACAGCATCCCACTTATTGAGGACGACATTAACTCGGACCTCTCCCATTCTGATGAACCCCCTACCACTGCCAAGGGCCATGATCGAACCGGGAATGTCCTCTTGTGTTCCTCCTATACCAAGACCCTTGCCCCGGGCTATCGGGTAGGATGGATGGTTCCAGGGCGATACCAGGCACAGGTACAGAGGCTCAAACTGCTCATGAACATCGGCAACGCGACACCACCGCAGATGGCCATTGCCGAGTTTCTGATAAGCGGCGGCTACGAAAGACATCTGCGTAACATCCGCAGAACCTACGCCAAAAGGGTGGCCATGCTCGGCGAAGCTATTGGCCGACACTTTCCGGAAGGAACGCGGGTCACCAGACCCCGCGGCGGTTTCAACCTGTGGGTGGAGATGAATGAAAAAGTGCAGGCCCTGAATCTCTACAAGGATGCAATGAAACATGGGATCACCATAACTCCCGGCCCCCTCTTCACCGCTTCAGACAAGTTTCACAACTGTGTCCGGCTTAACGCCGCGTTCTATTCCGAGAGGACCGAACTTGCGGTGGAGACCCTGGGTAAACTGGCGAAGAAATTCTGAAGGAATGATTACTATAAAAGCGTTGTTTTGAACGCAGAGGTCGCGAAGGACGCTGAGGAAAACCTTAATCTGGTTTAAAACTGACTGTCATTCCGGACACGGCCTGGTGCCGTGATCCGGAATCCAGCAATTCAGGCCGCGGCGGATCACGAATCACGAATCACTGTTTTTTCACACCAGACACAGAGTTCACGGAGAAAGGCTGTGCTTGTGGAGTAGCATTATTCCTTTAAAAGCGTCCGATTTTGAACACAAAGTTCACGAAGTAACACGAAGGGGTTCTTTGAGACCTGATATATCTTTACTTTGTTTACTTCGTGTTTAAAAAAAATATCGTCTTTGGAGAAGAAAGATTGAAAAGTAAGCTATACGATCGAAGAACACTGGCCGCCTACCACGAGGCGGGTCATGCTGTGGTGGCCTATGACCAGGGGGTCCGGGTTCACGGCATCAGTATCATAGCGGACGAGGGACGCATGGGGCACATCGCCATCGATACCCTGCTCCTGAACCGGCTGGCACCAACTTTTGGGCACAACAAGGGAGCCAACAACCGCTTCACCATGGAGCGCCACGTCATGGTCCTCCAGGGGGGGCATGCCGCTGTCCATCATCTGGATCCAGCAAAAAAAGAACTGGCCGAAACGGTCAACGGCGAAGGGTCTGACCAGAATATAGCCATGAGCCTTGTGAACGCATTTGCTGAGGGGGAAAAGGAGGCCGAGAAATACTATCTGTGGCTGGACGCCCGCACTGAAGGGATCATGGGCAACCCCATGAGGTGGTTCCAGGTCCAGGCCTTGGCCGAAGCGCTCCTTGAGGATGAACAGCTGGGGGCGAGAAGAGTCAGAATGGTGATTAAAGAGGCGGGGGAAGAGTGGGTCAGGGCGCAGGGCACAGGGCACAGGGCGGGGGGAATCTCCCGACCTGACGACTGAGCGACTTGGCGAAAAAGGCACATGTCATTGCGAGGAGCTATGGGACTTTCAGGGGCAACGAAGCAATCCCGGATTTAAAACTTTCACTTCAAATATTTTTTCATCAGGATTCACCCGGTGTAAACCTGTGGTGCGGCATTCAAGTGGCCGCTCTGCCTGCCCTGAGCCTGCCGAAGGGTGTACCCTGTGTTAAAGTCTTTTTCGGTTTTGTGGGCAATACTCTCCACCAGAATATAGATTTTCTCTGCGTAACTCTGCGGTTCAGCCTGGGAATGGCTGAGCTGCGTCCTTCCGCCGTCACTCTGCGAGCTATGGCGGACAGGCTGCGTTAAAGCTTGTGCCATTTTGGCATATACCGGGATCGCTTCGCATGGGATACAGCTCGCGATGACAGATCGTAAACCGCACTCCATTCTACGTTCTACATTCCACATCCTACATTCAGGCTTTAAAATAACTGTTCACGATTCACTTTTACTCAATTCTCAATTCTCAATTCGGAATTCTCAATTGCTCTTTCCCTCCTGCGTCCTACGTTCTGTTTTCTTTTTCCAGACACCAGAATCCAGACGCTAGACACTGGTTTTCACCCTGCTACACTTGCCTTATACGGGGTGAGGTTCATGGTTGAGATCGAGGACAAGCTCATCGTTACCGGGGGATACGATTACGATCCTAAATGGCTTAAGGGCAGGGACGGCTGCGTTGGCACCGTTATTCGTTTCCTCTGGGAAGGAAACCACCGCAACAGTAAACTTGTCCTTGATCTTGGAGAGGACTTCCGTACCTGCGAATTCAAAGGCCGCTACCTCATTCTTTTCCTGAGGGATTCGGGTTCCAACTGGGAAGATAAAGGCGTCGTACACGTTGTCGTCGGCAGCTCTATTCCCCAAGATGTGGCCAGTATCAGCATCGCTTCGGACCCTGAAAGCGGTTTCAAATGGGTGGAGGCGGCGGCTAATTATCGAATCCTCAGTAAAAAAACCCAGAGTGGGGGATTTTCGGAAGTAGGGTAAAATAAGCGAATCTCAGATCTCAGATCTCAAAGAGGCCGCGGTCCACAACTCCAGATCATGGAATCTGTAACCTTGGGCTTTTTTCCTTGTTTATTTGAGATTTGAGATCTGGGATATGAGATGGATGAGTGATCCCCGATCACTCATCCCCTGCCGGCCACGGAGTCGCATTGCTGATCGTGACCACCAGGGTGGTCTTTCCCACAGATGACGCTTTACGGAAAGCATCAAGCAGAGCCTTGAAAACCTTTTCATCCTCCCCCCACAGCATGGTCCCCATAAGGCCAACCTCATGCTCTACACCGTTGTCGGCGAGGGCATCGAGAGCCGCCCCTATGCCCGGCGAGACCTCTGTCTGTCTGAGGGGATAAACGCTCATATGGGCTGAGATTTTATTCATAAAAACACCTCGCTACGCCAGTGCACAAGTGCATTAGTGCAACCGTTCGTTTAGCGGATTCCCCGTGCATAAGTCTTCTGAACTGCTGCACTATCTGCACTCCCTGCACTTGCTGTTATTCTTCCCCGATCAATCCCAGCCAGTAAGCCGCAGAGATCCCCCACACAGCGTTGAGGACGACCACCAGCACCGGCGTCATGGCTCCCAATTCCAGCCCCAGGTACCCTTTGTAGGCCTTGTAAGGAAAAACCAGAAAAAGCTGCATCGCCGTCGGCCCGAGGCTGAGGAGGACCCCCCTTTTTATTGGAGAATGCTTGAAGATCGGGATCAGGAAAAGAAGACCCCATACCCCCCCCCAGACGACCCTGGGGTACAACCACATGGGGACCAGTTTGGGGGCCAGTTTCACACCCATCATGGCTGTGATGCCGTACATGCCCAGAGCCCACAGGGCAATGCTGTTAACGAGCCCGCCCAAAGCTCCAGCCGAAAATATCAGACTTATCCTTCTCAGGAAAACTTCCATATTTTTCCCCTTTCTACGGTTTCTTCCAGCGATTTTACGAGGGTGAGTGCTGTTTTGTAAAGGAAGATAGAAGCAGCAGTTTCTGTAAAAGCGGCAAATGCTTTAACGCAGCCTGTCCGCCATAGCTCGCAGAGCGACGGCGGAAGGACGCAGATCAGCCACTCCCAGGCTGAAGCGCAAAGTTACGCAGGGTCATCCGGGATGATACAATAACCACCACTTACCTTTGTCACACTTACCTTTGTCAGTTGAAAACATGGAATAAAGTAATGGAGATCTTAGGAATACTCATACTGGCCGGCTTTCCAATAGCGCGCTACAACCTGCTCATAAAAGACGCCCATCTGGCTCTTCTTGCAACAGATGACAATGATATAAAAGGGAAGTTTCGCTCTAAAATATTCAAAACTTCCTTTTTTGTGTGCATTGGCTCTGTTTTTGCCTTTCATCTTGTCCTGGCTGGTTTAGGATAGGCAGTACTAATGTGGGCGTTTATTACAGTGCCCATAGTCTCGGTACTCAATGTTTTGATCTTGCTGTTGATCATGGAAGCTGTGAATCGAAGAAAATTATAAGCATTCAGCGGCTATTAATCCTCTTCTACGTTCAACATTGATAAAGTCGCAAAAAGTCCAATCCGGGACTTTTTGCTCCACGGAAAGGGAAAAGCGTCGTTTTCCCTTTTTTTACAAATCAATGACTTACAGTGCGAGTCATTAATCAATGCGCCCCGCGCGGGGCGCATTGATGGACTTTTTGCGAGTCCATCAACATTCTACATTCTGACTAGAATTACTGACTCCTTTGTTCTTGATCTTTCCCCGACACCCCGATACTCCGACACAGACTATACTCCTGGGTACTGCCCTATTTTTATAAACTGTACCGCCACCAGCGACACCAGACTCAGCACCGCCCCCGCCACGAACGGGATCCGATAATCCACGACCCAGAGCATGCCGCCGATGATCGGGAGGATTACGGCTGCTATGTGGTTAATGGTAAAACCCACGGCCATGCTCGGGGCGATGTCCTCCCTGTCGGCCACTTTCTGAAAGTAGGTCTTGATCGCCATGGAGAAATTAAAGAGGAGGTTGTCGAGTATGTAAAGTCCGGCCGCCACCCAGCGGGACCCGGTCAGTGCATAGGCCAGAAAGATGATCACCAGCCCCCCGTATTCGATAGACAGAACCTTGCGCTCGCCGAACCTCACAATGGCCTTCCCCACCAGGGGAGCGGCGAAATAACCGATGATGTTGTTGAGGATGAAAAGGACCGTGACCTCCTTCACACTGAAACTAAAAACCTTGACAAGCAGAAAAATAGAGAAAGCAATGAAGATCTGTCGCCTGGCCCCGGCCATGAAGGTGAGAAAATAGAAGAGGCGGTATTTCCACTTGAACACCATCTCCTTTTTCTGGAGCGCAAGTTCGTGGTCGACAGGGTTCTGTCTCAACCCCCAGATACCGAAACAGACCACTATTAAACCCACCGCCAGGAACATCATGCGGTAGTCGAGATACCAGCTCATAAAGTACACCAGGCCACCCACGGCTACATTAGTGGCCGCAGACAGGCTGCGGATGGAGCCCAAAACGTGGGGAGCGGTAGCGGAGTCGAAATACTGAAGAGTCAGGGACTGGTTGGTGGTTTCGTAGAAATGAAAGCCGAAACTCAGGAGCATGGTAGTCGCCGCGATACCGATAAAGGTGGGGAAATATCCGGTTACGCCGACACCTGCGCCCAGGACCAGGATGGAAAGGGCAGACAACCGATGTTCCTTTATAACCAGCATGACCCAGACGGCCAGCAGCGCCAGAAACCCGGGGATCTCCCTCACAGATTGGACGATCCCCATGTGGTTGCCGTCCAGGTTAGCCCACTCGACGGCGAAGTTGTTGAGAAGCGTTCTCCAGCCCTGGAGCCCGATCATGGAGGCTACGCTGAGGATCAAAAGGAAACGCAGCATGGAACGTTGACGATCCGGGACTTTGGGTATGGAAAACATCGGGGCAGGTTACAGGGAAAAAGAAAAAGGGGAAAGGACAAGCGATAGAATCGCCTGACACAAAGACCCGGCGACACGGGGACACGGGGAAGGAACCCTCACCGCGTCATCGCGTCTTCGCGTCACCGCGTCAAGATTAACCAGGGGTGCCTACCCTGCCATCAAAACCGAAACAGCCGATAGAAGAGCAATAATGATAAACAGGCCTCCGACACCTGCCCTGGCCCTGTTCAAAAACATATCCCCCACCTTCCTGTGAAAGATACCGGCTGCGCCGCAGATAAAGCAGAACCAGACCAGGGTCCCGAAGGCCACGCCTGACCCGACCACAAGGGATTGACCGAGGACTGACCTTCCAGAGCTGATGTTCAGGAATGTGAAGGCAGCCATAAAGAAAGCAAGGGTCAAGGGGTTTGAAAGGACGAGGGTAAAGTTCAGCGCTGAAAGATGCAATGGTCCAAAATCCTTACCCGGGATAGACCTGTCGATGGGACTCAGGGTGAGCATTTTCGCTCCCATGGCGAGCAGGAGTACACAGCCGAACAGCTTGAACCAGAAGCTGTTTCCGATGACAAAAGCGGTGATAAAACCGGATCCAAGGGCGGCAACAAATCCGAGAAGACCGTCGGCGGCCACAGCTCCCAGGGTCGGCCAGAATGAGCGCCAGAAACCAAGGGTCATGGCACGCTGAATGGTGAGGATGCTTATGGGCCCTAAAGGAAGGGCAGCCGCAAACCCTGCGACAACCGAAATAAAGAAGAGGGATGGGCCCGGATGGTATCCGGAAAAGACGCTCTGTAAAAACATGGCCCTTCATACAGGAAATGATCTGATTTTGCACGAAGAAAAGCAGGGCGAAGGGCGCGGGGCGCAGGCACGGAACAACTTTATTAGTGGCTTCAGGAAAGCTGGATATATGCAACTAATCACAAATCACGAGTCACAAGTCACAAGTCACAAGTCACGAGTCTCGGTTTTCTCAGCTTTTCTTGGCCGTTACCGCCGAAAAAGGCGAAAACTGCTGTTGCACATCCTCACAGGTACAGATGGGGCAAACCACCTTTGTTATGGCCGCCTCCGCCATGGTCATGACAGCCTCGAAGATCTGCTTGCACTTCTTGCACTCGAATTCGTAAACAGGCATTTTTTACCCCCTTAAAACACTCACACACACCCCGATCACGGCTATTCTTGTCCCTTTTCACTTGTCCCTTGTCACTTGTCTTTTGTCCCTTGTTTATAGTATTAGCGGTAAATAGTTGAAAAGCAAGGAGGGTAAACAAAACCAATCTCAGATCCCAAATCCCAAATCTCAAAGTAATAAGATCCAGGAGCCATCCGGCCTGGCAACAAGCCTCGCCAAGGCCATGGAGGGCAGGCAGAGTAAATTCATTTTTCACCTCTACTCCTACTAATACTTAAACTTATTCTTATACTTATACTTCCACCAACCCATGGTATAAAATTGACTGAATACACAACATTTTCATCCAAAGAGAGGCCTGATGGCAAAAAAACCAAAACCCCTTACTCCAAAAGAACTGCGTTACACATGCGACGTGGGCTGCATCCCTTTTAAAACAACGGACGATGCCCCTGCTCTTGAGGGACCACTGGGCCAGGAACGTGCTTTGCAGTCTATGGATTTTGGACTAAAAATGAGAGGTCCTGGCTTTAACCTGTTTACTGTCGGGATGCCCGGCAGCGGCAGGTCTTCAACCGTAAGAGCAATGGTCAAAGAGAAGGCCCTGGCGGAGGAGGTGCCCCTCGATTGGGCTTACGTCTACAACTTCGAAAACGCCAGATCTCCGGTAGCGCTGTCCTTTCCCCCAGGACAAGGGAGAGTCTTTGTGCGGCAAATGAAGGAACTCATTGATCATCTGAAAATTGATATTCCTGCAGCGCTGGAAAACAGGGAGTTTGAAAACACAAGGAACCATTACCTCGAGCAGATGAGTCGTGAGAACGCTATTGAGTTTGAAGAGTTTCAACAACTTGCCAGGCAGCAGAATTATTCCTTCGAAAAAGTGGAAAGTGAATTTGCTTTTATACCCTTGAAAGAGGGTGTCAGGCTACAACAGGAGGCGTTCAATGCGCTTCCCGACGAAGAAAGGTCCCTATACAGCGAGAACCTGCGCCAGCTGCAGAAACGATTTATGGATATATCCCGTGCAACAGGCAAAAGGGACGTGGAAACTCGCAAGCAGTTGGAGAATATCACCCGGGAGCAAGTTGAAAGAACCGCCGAACCTCTTCTTGAACTCCTGATGGCAAATTACCCTGACAATGGAAAGGTGCAAAGGCATCTGGAACTATTGCTCGATGATATGGTGGATAATTTCCCCCAGTTTCTGCCGGCCCATGCCAACCAGACCCCCTTCGCGGGAGGTGAGCCAGCACCATTAGAGCTTCCTTTTTCCCGTTATCAGGTCAATCTCATCGTGGACATGATGAATCAGGAGGGGGCACCTGTTGTTGAAGAAAACCACCCTTCCTTTCAGAACATTATCGGCAGGATGGAATATGCCTTTCAATCCGGCGTCGCCATCACAGGCTATGAACAGATCCAGCCCGGGGCGCTGCACCTCGCCAACGGCGGATACCTTATCCTGGATGCTCTGGAGGTCCTCCGTAGCCCCTTTGCATGGGAGGCGCTCAAGAACAGCCTCATGTCTGGACTGATAAAGATCGAGGATATGGGTGAACAGTACAAGATGTTTGCCACCATTACCCTTAAACCGGAGCCGATCCCCCTGTCTGTCAAAATCATCCTCATAGGGAGTCCCCTCATCTATCACCAGCTGCTTGCCCACGAAGAGGATTTCAAAAAGCTGTTTAAAGTGAAGGCTGACTTCGGCAGTACCATGAAGCGAACAGACGATGCTGTAAGGGACTACTCTATTTTTATCGCCTCCCTTTGCCATAAAGAGGACCTCCTTCCCTTTGACCTCTCTGCTATGGGAGCCGTGATAGAGCACGGTGTCCGTATGGCAGAAGACCAGTCACGCCTGACAACAAGTTTCTACCAGGTAGGCGATCTGGTCAGGGAGTCCTCCTTCTGGGCAGGCGAGGAAAAAGCCTCAACGGTTTCCCGCCCCCACGTGTTCAGAGCCATAAAGGAGCGAAAACAGCGATACAACATGGTTGAAGAGAGGATCGGCGAACTCATTGAGGAGGGCACACTTATGGTCCAGACCAAAGGCGAGGTCGTGGGCCAGGTCAACGGCTTATCGGTCTACACAATGGGTGACTACCGGTTCGGCAAACCCACCAGGATCACTGCCAAAGTTTTCCTCGGCAAATCCGGCATGGTGAATATCGAACGTGAGGTCAAGCTCTCCGGAAGCATCCACAACAAAGGGGTGCTTATCGTTTCTTCCTACCTCGCAATGCGTTATGCCCAGGATTTTCCTTTGGGGCTTAGCTCCTCTGTTACCTTCGAACAAACCTACGACGAGGTGGATGGAGACAGCGCCACCGCTGCGGAACTCATCGCCCTCACTTCAGCTTTGGCGGAGGTTCCCGCCTACCAGAACATCGCCATTACCGGATCCATGGATCAGCATGGGCGCATTCAGCCCATCGGAGGGGTTAACGAGAAGATCGAGGGGTTTTTCGCAAGCTGCCGCGACCACGGCCTCGATGGAGACGAAGGCGTTGTGATCCCGAAAGCTAACGTGAAGAACCTCATGCTTTCCAATGAGGTTGTCGAAGCGGTGGAACAAGGCATGTTCAACATTTATACTGCTGAAACCATCGACCAGGCTATCGAGATCCTCACCGGCACATCAGCTGGTGCAAGAGGGAAAAACGGGAAATTCCCCAAAGGAACTTTCAACCGCAAAGTTGAGGACCGCCTGCGGAAGATGGCCGAGCAGACAAAGGGATCCAACGGCGAAGGGGAAGGTCAGGGCAGAGGGCGAAGGGCGAAGGACGAAGAAAAATCAGTATCGAAGTAACGAGGGTATCGGAGTGTCGGAGAAAAACCTGGAACCTGGAATCAAAATCTGAAGGAGATTCTTCACGTTGAACATACAATCCAGGAGGATCCTGGCCTGGTCCATTTATGATTTTGGTAATTCCGCCTTCGCCACCACAGTAATAGCCGGATTCTTCCCGATCTTCTTCAAGGAATTCTGGAGTGTGGGGGTGGACGTAACTGAGAGCACCTTCAAACTCGGACTGGCCAACACCATATCGGGGATCCTTGTAGTCCTGCTGGCACCCGTCCTCGGAGCTATAGCTGACAAGGGCGGGGCCAAAAAAAGATTCCTGGCAGCCTTCGCCGCCATGGGCTGCGCCATGACTGTCTCCCTGTTTTTCGTAGGAGAAGGAAACTGGGTTCTGGCAGCGGCTTTTTTCATTGCGGGGACTGTTGGATTCTCCGGGGGAAATGCATTTTACGATTCCCTTATCATGGATGTGACCGGGGAGGACAAGGTGGATCTCGTCTCCGCTCTCGGGTATTCTTTGGGCTACCTCGGAGGCGGCATCCTTTTTGCCGTCAATGTTTTCATGGTACTGAAACCCGAGTTTTTCGGATTGATCGATAAAAGCCAGGCGGTACGGGTATCTTTCCTCACAGTGGGTCTTTGGTGGGCCGTATTTACGGTTCCACTGCTTCTTTTCGTAAAAGAGACAAAACCCCGGCAAGTTGAATCCTGGGCTCACACCATCAAAGGAGGGATCCGTCAACTCGCCGACACCTTCCGCCAAATCAGACACCTTAAGGTCGTTTCCCTGTTTCTCCTTGGCTACTGGCTCTACATCGACGGTGTTCACACGGTTATCCGCATGGCTGTGGATTACGGCATGTCCATAGGTCTCGATTCGAACCGTCTCATCCTTGCCCTGCTGGTGGTTCAGTTCGTCGGGTTCCCGGCCGCCATGGTATTCGGGAAAATGGGGCAGAAACTGGGGGCCAAGACAGGAATATACATAGGGATCGCCGTCTATATTCTCATGACCGTATGGGCATACTACCTTGACAGTGAGGCGGAGTTTTTCGGGATGGCTGTAGCCATCGGCCTGGTACAGGGTGGGATCCAGTCCCTGAGCCGGTCTTTTTATACCAGGATCATCCCTGAGGGACAGTCAGCAGAATTTTTTGGATTTTACAATATGGTGGGCAAATTCGCCGCGGTCCTGGGACCTTTCCTCATGGGATGGATGGCCCTCGCAACCGGTGAGCCGCGTAAGGGGATCTTCTCTATAACCGTTCTTTTGCTGCTGGGGGGAGTATTCCTTTTCTTCGTGGACGAAGGTAAAGGGAGGGAAGTGGCGAGGAATTTGGAAAAGAATGCACCCTTCGACTGAGCTTCCGACTTTGCTCTTCGAGCTACGACGGACAAACAGGGCAGGGAACGTAGAATGCAGAAGTAAATCTTTAACTTATTGAAAACCAGTCACGAATCACTGTTCACGGCTTTTTCCCAGAGAATTCCCAGATACCAACTCTGGTACTGTTCCAGATCCTCAGCCGTTATCTGGGCAAGGCGCTCAGGATCTTTTTCCCTCCAGGGATAGTGACCCATTTGTTTGGGGTATTCAGCCCCGGCGAGGACATCCCGGTAGTCCCTGCAGGCCTGCAGGGTAAAGTAGCGGACCTGTTCCGGGCTTCTGCCCGCAAGTTTGAGGATTGCCATTCGGACCCGATCCGCCTCCCGATGGAAGTCCCCACTCCCATACTGCCCCAGTATATCGACAACCTGCTCCCTATCTTCTTCCCGGGGGAACATCTTTTCCAGCAATCGCGGCAGCAGTTTACTGTGATCGGTCATAGCTCTTTTTTCGAATGAAAAAAATATGATACGGGGACGCGGAGACACGGGGACACGGTGAGAAGTCAAAATCACATGTACTCCACAACATTTTCAGCCAATCACGGTTCACGGTTCACGGAATTCTAGCAGCATCCCGACCTTTTTCGTTTTGGGGCCGGAACCTCACACTCACACCCGTTAGCTGTTGTCCCGCAATCTGACCCGGAGGAAGAGTAATCTTCCAGACCGCAACAGGCATCACCTGATCGACCGAGAGCGCTGTTGATGATTGCCTGGGCACAGCCGACCCCAGCCTCAACAGTGATCGCCTCTTCCGGACAGTTGCGTGAGCAAGCGCTGCACTCCATGCAGGCATCGCGATCCACTATCCTGGCAAGGCCGTTGTCCATGGCCAGGACGCCGTGAGGACAAACCACAACGCACATCCCGCAACCGGTGCATTTTTCCTCAAAAAGTTCAAGGGTTGTAACGTCCTTCAGATATCTGATCTTGCGGGTCATGCTGTTCCTCCGCCAGCAGTGAAAAGAGCAGCCAACCACAGGATCAGCCCCACTGAAACCGCCGTGATCTGGAACGGTACAGCTTCCTTCATTTCCTTTTTTACTCCGGAAAGTGAGGTGTAAGTGGACGAACCGGTGAAATTCATGGTCAAGTATGAGGACAGGGAGATCGTGATGAGAGTCCATGCGGACAGTTCAAAGCCTGTAGTGAGGATAAAAAACGGGATCAGCAGAGCCGCGGCGGCGCCTGTAAAGGCGCCCTTCAAGGCGAAAGCCCTGCCCGGAAGCCAGGGCAGCATGAGCGGAGCCACTACCCCACCGGCGAAGGTACCAAGGATCAAGGCAAAGAGTGACTGGGAACCGTAATGCAGAGCATCCTCAAAAAAGGTCCCTCTCCCCAGAATTCCAGATATCAAAGCAACCACCAGGGTGATATATAAAACCCATTTCGATGCCGGAACCAATTCCATGGGAACAATGGCGGCCCGCTCGGCAAGCGGAAACTCTTTTCGCCTCATGGCTGGCGTAGCGCGGCGACCATTATCAAGATAGGCAGAGATATCCCTCAGTTCGACAGGCCCATACATTACTTTGAAACTTGTTCGTTTCCTCACTTCATGGGCAGCCACACCCGGCGCGCCGAGCTGGGGCACGATAAGCCTCTTATGGTTAATGACATCAGAAAGTTTTGATAACTCTATGCGCTTGATGAGCTCTTCGGTTCCAAAGGTCCCCTTACCTGCCGCACACCAGACATTGACTCCTTTGGTGTCCAGGACGAGCAGCCAGACGTTCCGTTCTTTCATGCAAGAACGGAGGAGATCGAAAGTCATCCGGTAGTTCGCTGTCACGAGAACATCCGATCCGGCGTCCGGTTCGCCCACGCTGTAAAGCCCGGGAGGTACTGTGTAGCCCATCCGGCCGATACCCCAGCGTAATTTCCAGATCCCCAGTCGGTCAGAAGTGCTCATTTCGGTGGACACTCTGGGGACTGGACCTACAGAGGTCATCACTTCGCCTATCACGGAAGCCGGAAGATCGTCCCTGTCAATGGTCAAGGCTATAGATTCAATTTTGGTTTCGCCGTCATAACAGCAGACCTTCGACGACGCACAGCACAGATCACTCACGTTAAAGGATACCTCCAAAAGATCAGAAGGATGAATAGAGAAGCCCTTCGACAAGCTCAGGGTCCCGAGCCTCATCGAGGGAGAGGGAGGAGAAATTGTTAGTTTCCCTTCATTCTCTATTACTTCTACAAATACTTGCATCGTGTCGGAAAACCTCCACACGATGCAAGTCTAACCCAGTGGCGGAAAATGACAAGGGGGGAACGGGGCTACGCCCCCGAGGGTCTGGGGTCTAGTGTCTGGGGTCAGGTCTGGATACGGGGTACTGGGTACTAGTATTTTAACCCCTAACCAATCGACAGCAGTGATTCCACCACACCCTGGCCGGTTTTTCAGAAGCAGGATGCGCTTCCTGGACAACCGGGTTTGTTGTCCGGGCCTCAAATTCTTCGAAATAGCGGCGCAGGTCAGGGTAGGCCATGTACATTTCCAATCTAACGGCCTCGTTCCCCGCTTCGTAGTCATCCAGGATCCATTTTGCTGTCCACATGGGCTTTTCTCCTGCAGGTTCTGTCCTGCCTGTTAAAGTTCTAAACCAAAAACAAAGCTAAGGAAGGACCCCTGCTGGCCAGCACCAACGGTCGTTCCTTTATATTCATATAGTTCGCCTGCATTTTAATACTACCCGACTCCAGTTGGAATTCAGTGTGTTTTGGGAAGATCCGCCTGGTAGGACTCAATCAGTCGTTCGAAAGCTGTATCGGACCGTTTTCGAGCGTCAGGATCCTTGAGCAGCCTCTGGAGCAGATGATATCCGTGAAGCAGGGATTCGAATTCAAAAGCAAACTGTTTTGGATCGGAATCGGCCTTGAAATGTCCTTCTTCTATAGCGATTCGTGCAGTGCGTGTCAGGGACTGGAGCAGGTCGCTCATCATCCCGACGATCTCATCCCGGACAGCTCCCGGCTTGTCATCAAACTCTGTGGAACTGGCGATCATGATGCACCCGCCAGGCAGAGAATCGCCCTCGATCCAATCCTTCCAGTTCTCGAAAACGCCCCGGATCCTGGGGATGCCCCGAGGTTCATTGAACGCGGGACGCATGACCTGCTCGGTGAACATCTCCGCCACCCACTGCACTACCTGTGTCTGAAGGTTTTCTTTGGAATTGAAATGGGCGAACAACCCGCTCTTGGATAGCCCCGTCGCCTTGGCAAGCTTGCCTATGGACATATCCTCCAGTCCGCAGATGCTGGCAAGACCGGCAGCCTCCTCAAGGATCTTGTTTTTTGTTTTCTCGCCTTTGGCCATAAGAACTAATCTCACATCTCAGATTTCAAATCTCAAACTCCTCATTTCTACTGCACACAATTAGCACGACCGTTCGTTTTTTTCAACCTAAAAGGAGCAACTCCTTCTGTAGCGTCGAATTTAACCGCAGAGGTCGTCACGCCTCTGGCGTGACAGGCTTCGGACGCAGAGAAAGAAAAAGCGGGGCTAAAGAATGTGATCATTGCGAGGCTGGAGTTCGGGCCGAAGCAATCCCGGTTGACAATAGTTCCTGTAAAAACTGGCTAATTTACAGGGATGAAAAGGATAAAGGGAATTTAATTCCTGGAAAACGAAACAGAAAAGGGAGGACAGGACATCTTGTGGATGGGTGCTTGGCAACTTCAAACTTCAAACCTTGTCTCCCCATCCCCTGTATTTTTAGGTGCTCTGACACTGGGCAGCAGTGTCCTGACCGCTGTCAGCCTCTTCATTGATTAAATTGATCCCATCCATTACCCTCTTGCGATCTTACTTATCTGGGAATGACAGCTATCCGTACCGGGAGGAAAAAGATGAGCCTGTTTACTATCGACGAGAAGTTGTGCGCAAGGGACGGTATCTGCGTGGCGGAGTGTCCCGCCTTTGTTATTGAAATGAAGACAAAAGAGTCGTTCCCCACGGTGACTGACGGAGGGGAAACCCGATGCATCAACTGCGGTCATTGCGTCGCGGTTTGTCCACACCGGGCCATCTCCCTCGCTCGTATGAGCGTCGATCAATGCCCTCCCATTGACGATAAGCTCACCCTGAGCGAGGGCCAGATTGAGCAGTTCCTGCGATCGCGACGATCCATCCGCACCTATAAGACTCAGGATGTGGACGCCGAAACCCTTACCCGACTCATCGACATCGCCCGCTATGCTCCCACGGGAAGCAACAGTCAACAGGTCCAATGGCTTATCGTCCCCACGCGAGACAAGGTGGTTCAGCTTACAGACCTGGCAGTAGACTGGATGCGCAACGCCATTGAGGAGAAAAACCCCATGGCTGAAGCTTACCAGATGGCCGGGATCGTCCGTGCCTGGGACAACGGGATCGACATTATCAGCAGGGGTGCTCCGGCTCTCGTCATCGCCCACGGCCCCGAGACCTACCCTATCATGGCCATCGACAGCACCATCGCCCTTTCCTACCTGGACCTGGCTGCGCCCTCTTTCGGCCTTGGCTGCTGCTGGGCCGGATTCTTCATGGCCGCCGCCGGGTTCTGGCCGCCCCTGGCAGAAGCACTGAACCTTCCTGAAGGACACAAGCCTTTCGGAACGATGATGGTGGGTCATCCGAAATTCGGTTACCATCGGTTGCCGGCGAGGAATGAAGCGAAAGTGTCGATCTTCAAATAGCGGCAGTTTCACTCTGACACCATTGAGAAGCCAGGGCGGATTCAACAGGGACCGAGATTGCCACGACCCTGCGGGTCTCGCAATGACAGGAACAGCTTTTCCACGATACTCCGGCACTCCGACACTCCGGTACCTTGTTTTCCACACAGACGCACACACGCTCCACGCACGTACGATATCCTGGATTCTGAACCTCAAACTTGATAGAGTCGCAAAAAGTCCAATCCGGGACTTTTCGCTCCACAAAAAGGGAAAAGCGTCGTTTTCCCTTTCCTTACAAATCAATGACTTACAAAGTGAGTCATTGATTTGGGCGCCCCGCGCGGGGCGCATTGATGACTTTTTGCGAAGTCATCAAACTTCAAACTTCAAACATCAAACGGTATTTAAAGCTCTTCCCCACAGAATTTACAATACAGCGCGTCCATTTCGTGACCGCCCCTGCCGCAGGAGGAACAGTCTGATGATCTTTCCCTGGAAAGGGCCTGACTGAATTCAACAGTAAAGATCCCTGTAGGAACGGCGATAATGCTGTAGCCGAGGATCATGACCAGGGACGCCAGGGCCTGTCCCATCGGTGTCTGGGGTGAGATGTCACCATATCCGACGGTGGTCATGGTAACGATGGCCCAGTAGATGCCCCTGGGGATGCTGGTGAACCCGTTGGCCTCTCCCTCTATAACGTACATGAGGGAACCGAATATGGTCACCATGGTCAGAACAGTGAAGAAGAAGATGGTGATCTTGCGCCTGCTCGAGGCGAGAGCTTTCATGAGCAAACTGGCTTCCCTGAGATACTGGATCAGTTTAAGAACCCTGAACACACGTAAAATTCTGAGTGTACGCAAGATCATGAAATATTTGGTGGCAGGAAAGATCAGGCTAAGGTAGGTGGGAACGATGGCGATAACATCCACGATGCCGTAAAAGCTCTTGGCATATTTTACGCGGCTATGGACACAATAGAGTCTTACAACATACTCAACTGTAAAGATTATGGTAAAGAACCACTCTGCCAATAGGAGAAAACGGCCATAAGAGATCCTGATGGCACCCACACTGTCAGCCATGACGATCCCGACACTGACAAAGATGCTCAGAATAAGAAGCACATCGAACAATTTTCCCGACGGCGTGTCTGCCTCGAAAATGATCTCGTAAAGGGTGCCTTTGAGGTTTGTTTTACCGTTGGCCTCCCGGGTCATACTCACCTCCTGGCAGCATATCAGAGAACCTCGACACGCTACTTATACTGGATAAAAGCCTCAACGCAGAGTTTCGCAGAAGTGATCACAAAATACCATCGCAGAGTTACGCAGAAAAGATCTTGAAACTGGAAAATTCCCGGTAACCATAAAAGCGATGTTTTTACCGCGGAGTAGGCAAAGGAAAGCTGACAGAGTCGAAATCCCGAGTTCATGTCAGTCTATCTGTGTGTCCATTTAGAAACATCATTTTTATTGTAACCGCGTTTCCCCCAGAATTGCGATTTACCCTGCGGTGCGACCATGATTGGTCGCTCTGCGAAACCCTGCGTTAAAGCTTTCGTCGCTTTTTCTAAAGAGCGGGATCGCTTCACATGGGGAAATTTCAGTCACCCCCATTTCAATCCTCCCCCTCAAGCCGTCTTCGCATAAAGCTTCGCCGCGCCTGTCGGGGGGAGGAAGAATTAGGAAGTTGACTGTTTTAGGGTTCGCGATGACAATCACGCAAGGCGCCACTGGATTCCGGGTCCTCGTTAAAACGGCCCGTAATGACGTTCGTTTTTCCCAGGATTTAAGCCTTCCTCAGTGTCCTCAAAAACTCTGTGGTGAACAACATCTCCTTTATAGCAACTATGCGGGAATGGCAGGCGATCCCATTGCTCATCCCACAGCGTTCTGCTAATATCCGCGCCACCATGGAAGTTTTTCTCAGCTCAACCGCAGCCGTCGCCATTGCCGAGATCGGAGACAAGACCCAGCTCCTGTCCCTGTTTCTAGCGTCCCGCTTTAAACAGCGCTACGCCATCATAGCAGGCATTCTCGTGGCCACCCTGCTCAACCATGGGGTCTCTGCCTGGCTGGGCGTCTGGCTGCTTGACCTTCTGCCTCCGCACATGGCTCCCTGGATCATCAGCGGCAGCTTTGGACTCATTGCGCTCTGGCTCCTGATCCCCGACAAGCAGGACGGAGGGCCCAGCAGCATCGATAAATATGGGGCTTTTGCAGCCACTACGGTGCTGTTCTTCCTGGCCGAGATCGGGGACAAAACCCAGATCGCAACGGTGGTCCTAGCCGCCAAATACAACGAGACCTTCTGGGTAATAACCGGAACGACCCTGGGAATGATGATCGCCAACGTCCCTGTGGTGTTCGCGGGACGCTGGGTCATGGATCGTCTCCCCCTGAACTACGCCAGGTGGGGCGCTTTCGCTCTCTTTCTTGCCATGGCCCTTATCACGATGACCGCTGCCATGTTGGGCTAAAGGGAGTGAGGCGCGAAAAGTGAATCCCGCCAATGGCGGGGCTATTCACCTTTCACCAGTTACCGTTTCCTAACTAGCAAGCTCCGCAAGAAAGCGATCCACCGACCACTTACCGCCGCCGGCGATCATGAGAGCCACGGCCATGCCGATGGCCAGCAGGTGGTACTCAAACCCCTCTCCGGTGTGGCTGCCGAACCAGTTCATGAAGAACCCGTTGGGCAGGTGGACCATGAATATCGCCCCCGTCATAATGGAAAAGATACCGAAGGCACAGAACCTGGTGGCCACACCCAGGATAAGCCCTATGGATCCCAGGAACTCTGAGAGGATGATCAGGAACACAACAGCGGCTGGTATACCCATGCCCTGGGACATGCCTTTCATCGTAGCCGCAAAACCCCCACCCCCGAACAGTCCCAGGGCTTTCTGGGCGCCGTGAGGCAGCATGACTGCATCCAGGGTCACTCTGATCACCAGGGGCTTTAGGCTTTCTTCCGTCGAAAAGAATTTTTTAATCAAAAAAACCTCCATTCATTCTGGTCTTTAATATACTTGCTAAAATTATAATCACTTTTCTGAGAGGCTGCACCGTATCCTGACGATGAAATGCCAGAGGCGGCCTCAAAGTGCAGTTTATGTAAAAGGGATGATTTTTAACGCGGAGTACGCCCACCTTCGCCAAGGCTACGGTAGGCAGGCGACTTGCCCGCCATCTTGTCCGCCTTAGGCATGTGCGAGGGAGGAAGCTCGAAGGTCGACGGTGGAAGTGACTCAGAGGAGATCCTGCGAAAGGTTTTTACCCATCCAGAATCACCAACCTTCGCAGAAGCTTCGGCTGGCAGGCGAGTCATGAATTACGGCTCTATCCTATCTCTGGTTCACTGTTCAAAAAAAAAGGGGCCGCTTGCGCGGCCCCTTTGTGTATCGAGTTAAAAACCTTCCTATTTCTTGTGAACATCCTTTGCCATTTCAGATGCCCACTTCCTGTCGCGGCTCTGGTGGCAGCTCAGGCATGTGAAATCCAAAGTAACGAACCCCTTGGCAAAGGTTGACTTTTTGCCCTTCTCCTCAACTTCCTGGAACATGTTGGCGTCCGCGGCGGTGTTGATCTTGAAGATGTGGGTGCGGATGTCGCCCGTGTAGCTGGCGGAAGTGATAGCTGACTTGCTGGCCTTGGGCATGTGGCAATCGATACATTCCAGCTGGGTCCTACCGTGGAGGGTCTTGGCGAAGCTCTCGCCTACGTCATCATGGCACTCAAGACAATTGTTCTTCGCAACCTGATCCGCCCGCTTGTGGGGATCGTGGCAGTCCAGGCAGGTAAGGTCCTTGTGAACACCAGCCTTGAGCTCGTTGATCTGCTCGTGATGGCGGATGAAACCTCCACGGGCGGGAGGCTTCGGGCCCATGCCACCGCGCTGGTGGCACTTGCCGCATGCTTCTGCCGTCTTGTCTATCCTGACGTTGGATTTGGCAGGCGAAGCCACGTGGGCGCTGCCAGGTCCGTGACACTCTTCACAGCCGATACCATCTTCGGCCCAGGTGCCGATCATCCCCTCCAGGCCGTCCTGGTTCCCTTCCTTTTTGTAGGCCGTCATGTGGCATGGTCCGCAGTCGTAGGGCTTTTTCTCGCCCTTGTGATAGAAGGACCAGCTCCCGTCCTCCAGGTTGTACTGGGTCCTGGCTTCCGTTCCGTCCTTGGCAGAGGTTACGATAAAGCCTTTCTTGTCGATGTACCTGGCCTTCCAGTTGGCGCCGCCGATTACGTAGGAGATGTCCTCCCAGGCCCAGCCAGGGGGAAGGGGCAGCTTGGCGTAGCGCGCCTTTTCCATGGTTCTGAGCTTGTATGGGTGTCCCGAAGCCTGCCAGTCGTTGAAATTGTCCTGGTGACACTCGAAACATGCGTTGGAGCCGACATAATCGGCCGCCATCGCCGGAAGCGCAAACATCAGCATGACGCCGACCAGCACGATAACCACAGAAACTCTCTTCATATCCGATCTCCTTTTCCTGCTCCCTCAACCAGAAGAAATGGTTTCACCGTATCCCTCTAGCCGTTAATAATAGCCGGTACTTTGGACACCCGCTTGATATCGACTTAAAAAATCAACAAATTGTCGGAACGGATTAATATCTGTACCTATGATAGGCACAAAACAGGAGGATTCCAGATAATTTTTCCTACCGGAACGGTTGACTTTGTGAAGAATTCTTCACAAGGTTGAAAAGTCTTTTTGGTCAGGATTTAAGGGTATTAACAAAATGGGCGACGCACTCGGCAACACGCTGGCCGAAATCGGACAATTTATAAACTCGATTTTCGTCCTGCATAATGACTTCAGATTCCTTAAGTACCTTCAGGTGAAAATTCACCTTGGTGTGGTCCTCGATGCCGAGGCCGCGAGTGATCTCCATAAAGCGCAGACTTCCCTCTCCTTTGAGCATCTCGATGATCTGCCTGCGGGTGGCGTTGGAAAGGCTGTTAAAAGTACCGTCCATGTCTAGGACTGTCCGACAGCTGTCGAGCCTGGATTCCTCGACGTTTTTTCGCACCGCGGTTAAAAGTTCCTCTATTTTAAACGGCTTGGTGATGTAATCGTCCGCTC
Source organism: bacterium (assembly GCA_029210965.1). Taxonomy (NCBI): domain Bacteria; species bacterium. Next base: position 95,525 of record JARGFZ010000003.1, read on the forward strand.
CAAGCCTCATGGCCTCTACAGCGTTACTTACAGTGGAAAAGGCGGAGATCATGATGATCCTCGTTTTTGGAGATCTCTTCTTCAAGAGGGGCACGGCCGTCATACCCCCCATCCCGGGCATGATGAGGTCCAGCAGCACCAGATCGAAACCTGGATCGTTCAGAAGATCCAGAGCCTTTTCAGCATCTCCCACCGTGGAAACATCGAATCCCTCGCCTGACAGGACCTCTGTCACCGTTTCCCTCAGTTCGATATCGTCATCGACCACCAGGATCCTTGTCATCAGTCACCTTCCCTTGTCGGAAAAATCAATGAAACCACCGTGCCCTTTCCAGGCTCGCTCTCGATCGAAAGCTCACCATTGTGCAGTTCCATAATAGCGTAACAGATGGAAAGTCCGAGCCCAGTACCCTGACCGACCTCTTTTGTTGTAAAGAACGGTTCCACAATATGCGGCAGGTCTTTTTGGGTGATGCCGATGCCCGTATCAGCGATCTCGATAAGGACCGAATTCTTTTCCCTTCTGCCCGTGACCGAGATCCTGCCCCCCGGATCGGTGGCATCCATGGCGTTAATGAGGATGTTGAGCAGGGCCTCCTCCACCTTCCAGAGCATGGTAGATATTGTCCCGACACCATCGATATCAACAAAGAAGTTGTAATCTTTCTTTCTGGGCCCCAGGAGGTTCAAGGCTCCCTCAACCACTTCCTGCACCCTTGTCTCTACGAATTCCGAGTCCCGCGCACTGGACACCTGAAGGAGCTCCCGTGCGATCCTCGACGCCCTTTCAAGGTCCCTTTCCATCGTTCCTATCCTGTTAATATGAAGTTGGCTTGATCCCTCTTCACTGATCTCTTTTTTCAATATCTCCAGGTTGAGGGACAGGTTGGCAAGGGGGTTGTTGATCTCGTGTGCAACACCTGCGGCCAACCTTCCGAGGGCGCTAAGCTTTTCTGATTGTACAAACCTGTCCAGGCGCTCCTCGATGACAGCCTTTCGTTCTCCATCGAAAGTGTGCAGTGCGTGCATCATGAAGTGGAGGATAATTAGGGCGGAGATTCCCCTGAAAAGCTCTACAGGAAGATGGAACCCGGAAATGAGAGTTCCTGAGGGGATCAACCCCGTGAAGATCCCGTAAATGATGACTGAAAGACCCGCCCCGGTGAAATTAAGAGCTCCCTTCTTGCTGACACCCCGTACTGTAACGGAATAGAGGATCAGACCGGCCCCGGAAAGCAATGCACCGGGCAGCGCAATGAGATTCCTGATGCGGAATTGGGCCCACGCGAAGTAGTCCGCTGAACTTCCCTGGAAAGGGAGCAGGATCGATATCAGACCCGCCCCCACCAGAGCCGTGAACAGGACGCCAAGCCAGGCACTATAGCCGGGTTTTGTGATCCCCAGAACGCAGACTCCGAACAGGAGAAGGAAAAGGAAAGATACCAGTACTAGCCCTAGCTTGATGATGTTGGTCGTTACAGAGGGCTCTGGAACTGCATAAAGAGTATTGATCTTGAGGAACATCTCGTACCACTCATGGGATCCGTGAATGTAGGCGAACAGGGCAAAGATCCAGAGGAAGCGGGCTATCTTCAGATTGCTCAGGCTGGTGTCTCTCGAGGTTATGGATACACCGATGGCAAAAAAAGCACCCCCATAAAAAAGGTAAACAAGCAGGTTAAAGAGGTTTTTCTCCATGCTCAATCTTAACTCAGCAGATCAGAGTGTAAAGGGAAGATATTAATTACGAACTGAGGATTGAGAATTGAGGATTATTGCACCGTATTTAATCCTTGGGGACAGTCCCCAAGGATTAAATACCATGTCTATCATTTTCCCCTGTTACAGTTTCAGCCGACTCTATAATCAACGCTTTGCCGCCGGCGATAGCCGAAGTGACCTTGAGCCTGCCGCTGGTGACCAGGCGCTGCACCGTGCCCCGGGAAACTCCCATCATTTTCCCTGCTTCTTCCTGGGTAAGGCCTTCCATGTCACAAAGGAGTACCGCTTCAACTTCGTCGTGGCGTAGTGTGATCTTTTCAAGTTCCACCATGGGTATCCCGGCTGGCTTGAAAACGGTTTCTTCTCCACTTCTGAACGGGCAAGAACAGTGCCTGTGTTTTCTTGGGCGAGGCGACATCAGTGGCTATGCCCGTGCTCGCATCCATAGCCATGACCGTGCCCGCCGCAGACCTTGTCGGCAGTGATCTCATTCAGGATTCCCTCCTTGAAGCTCTCGATGTTCTCTGCTACCGTCTGGCCGCCTGCCTGGTACACCTTCAACCCCGCACGGGTTAAGCCAGTGAGAGCTCCTGACCCGATCCTCCCCACAACCACGGCATCCACCTCTCTCCCTCCCAAAGCACTGAACGGCTGGCAGGCGCCGTGAAGGTGCTGACGATCAGGGTTGTGATGCTCCTCAAAGGCGTTTGCCTCAGGGTCAAAGATCAGGAACCCTTTTGCCGAACCGAAATGTCCGTGGACCTGACTGTTTAGCCCTTCGTTCACATTAACTGGAAAACAGATCTTCATAGCTTACCTCCATTGGCTATTATGTGTATAATAGCCAAATTTCCTCCATGTCAACCTGCACCCCCCGTCTAATTCAGGATCAGTCGATCAAAATACTGACAGGTGCACAAGGTGCACTTGCTTTACAGGAGTTCGAACCAGGCATCACCCTGTTGGACACCGATGAATTAAAAAAGATGATCGAAACGGATGCTGACATGCTGGTTGTCAACACCCTGGCACCGATCCTCTTTCGTGACCAGGCCATTTCCGGTTCGGTCAACATACCCTACGAAAACCTGAAAAGGGGCAGGATCAGTTTCCCTGATGACAAAAACAAACAGATGGTCTTCTACTGCCTCGGCTTTCAGTGAACCATGGCTCCAGAGACTGCCAGGCTGGCGGTCGCACAGGGTTATACCAGCGTTTACCTATATGCGCAGGGCCTGAAGGGTTGGACCGAGAAGGGGCTCCCGGTAGAGTCGGCTAAAAAGATCCCCGCCATCTCCGTTGACAGAATACCTCCCGCCAGGGTGAAGGCCATGATGAATGAGGACGATTCTATCCTTCCCCTGGACATCAGGGAAAACCTGGCACCAGGATCGCGCCATTTTTCAAAAACAAGGGCTACGATGTTGTCGGGGTCATGGAGGGGGGCATCACCGCCTGGAAGGATGTGGGTCTTCCCGTCAAGTAGCACATTGGAAGGACTGAAACCAGGGCATTTAATAACCTGACGCATAGATACAGCGATGGGGTGGCATGGCGGAAAACCTGTCACCCCATCTTCACGCCTGCCCACTACCCTGACACTCTGGCAGCTTGTCGGCAACTTTCCTCTTTACAATCTTTTTACCTATGTGACCTCGCTTGTTTATAACCACCCCTTACCATAGTGCGATGAAGATCCGGTCCGGCCTGTTGTATCATTGTGTGATAAGCGCGCACGACCAGAAAAAGAAAGGCACTTGAACAAAAGGCTCCTCGTCATTGAGGATGACCTGGACATGGCCGGTATTATCGAGGACCAGCTGAAGGATGCCGGCTATACCGTCACCGTCACCCACAACGGTGCCTCAGGGCTTGAACTGGCCGCGAAGCAGGACCACGACTTCATTGTGCTGGACATCATGCTGCCGGAGACAGACGGGCTGGAGATATGCCGCCAGGTCCGCTCCATGCCAGGCTATACCCACATCCTCATGCTCACCGCCCTCTCCTCGGAGATCGACAAAGTTGTTGGCCTGGAGATGGGGGCCGACGACTACATGACCAAGCCTTTCAGCCTCCGGGAGTTGATGGCCAGGATCAAAACGATCCTGCGCCGGGACGCTACTCTCAGAGCAAAGAGAACCGAAGAGCAGCAGGAGACGATCCGGATAGATGCTCTGGTTATTGATGTTGGCAAACGGCGCGTTACCCGCTCGGACACCCCCATTGAACTGACGGGAAAGGAGTTTGACCTGCTGCTTCACTTTGCCCGGAAACCAGGCAGGGTCTACTCCAGCTTTTGACCCTTTTCCCGGCCGCTGCAGGGTTCAACATAGTGTGGACACTCTACACGGTCAGATATCAACTCCTTAGTGCTGATCAGAGACTCAACAGCGGACTGGCTGACTATCTCGTTAAACACGAATTTGACGAAGGAGAACTGGCGAACGCAGGAGCAAAACTCGAACACAGCTTCGAGATGCTCATGGACATCAATCCTAACATCGAACTCTACCTTCTCGACCCTGAGGGGACGATCCTGGCTTATTCGGCCCCCAAAGGCCATGTCGTGAGAGAACAGGTATCGGTCAACCCTATCGTGGAGTACCTGTCTCCGGCACCAAGCCTACCCATTCTCGGTGACGACCCTCGCCACATGTGGCGCCAGAAACCTTTTTCCGCTGCCGTCGTCTCAATGGAAGGCCTCAAAAATGGGTACCTTTACATCATTCTTGGTGGTGAGGAACACGACTCCCTTTTCGACCTTTTTACCGGCAACTCCATCTTCCGCATCAGCCTCCTGGTTTCCCTTTCAGCCCTCCTGTTTCTCTTTGCCACCGTATTCCTGCTCTTCAGGATAGCGACCGTTCGTCACAGACGGCTTGTTCTTGCCATGAAAGCGTTTCGCCAAAGTGACTTTTCCGTACCCGTCCAGGTGGTCCCCGGAACCCGGAAAATGGGGGGGGGACGAGATCGATCTGCTGGAAACGGTGTTTACCGAAATGTCCGAAAGGATCGGGGAGCAGATAGGGGAACTCAAGAACAAGGACAATCTGCGGCGTGAACTGGTCAGTAATATTTTCCACGACCTGAGGACGCCTATCGCTTCCCTCTCATGGACTTCCAGGAACCGGCCCGGCTCAAACATATTCAGCTATCGGCCAACATCGATGAAAACACGAACCTCGTCAACGATGACATCCGCCTGTTGGAGCGGGCCATCCAGAACATCATCGACAACGCCCTGAAGTTCACTCCCGAAAACGAACAAGTCACCGTGAGCCTCGCAAGTTTCGGGGACAAGATCAGGTTGTCCATCAGAAATACGGGACCGGGTGTCAGCCCCATTGATGTGCCTCATATCTTCGAACGTTTCTATAGAGCACGATCTTCCAGCAGTGAAACCGGAGTGGAACTCGGCCTGGCCATTTCCCAGCGTATCGCCGAACTGCACAGTACTTCCGTAGGCCTTGAGAACCATCCTGAGGTGGGCAGCGTTTTCACCCTGGACCTGGAAGCGTGGTCCCAGCCGGAGTTTTAATATTTTCGGCTCTTCCGGGAAATAAGTACCTGCAAATAAGCCCTGCTTTTACCAAAGGGGTAACTGTCAAACTCTAAAAGCTTAATTAACCACAATTCTTTTTCACCACCCGTTCGTCGCTCGCTTCAACAATATGACTCACTAGAGGACGCTGAAGACACCCTTCGGCAGGCTCAGGGCAGACTGAGGAATCAAAAGCACTGAGACTATCCCCTTCACCGAAGCTGATTGAGTCATCCAGGCCTGGATGAAAGTGAACTTTAATCTTGGTCTGCAGGACTCAATCAGTTGATTTCCAGGAAATCCTTCTCCCGTGGTGAAATGGGTACTGTAAGCATCTATTCCGCAAAAACGGGAGTATATACAGACCTTTCATACAGACCTTTCCTACGTGGAAAAGAGTGCGCAAGCGTGGAAAATGGCACTCACGGCCGAACAGTTCCCTATCCTCAGGGAAGAAGGTACGGGACGCCCCTTCACAGGGGCACTTTGGGACAACCATCGGAAGGGCATTTACCGCTGCGCTGGATGCGGTATTGACCTGTTCTCTTCCGCTACCAAATACGATTCCAGAACAGGTTGGCCCAGTTTCTGGCAACCCATCGCAGCCGGCAAGGTTCGAGAGGTGGAGGACAACAGTTTTTTCACGCGCAGGACAGAGGTAAAGTGCGCCAGGTGCGGCGGCCACCTTGGACATATGTTCAACGACGGTCCGAAACCCACAGGGCTGAGGTACTGCATCAACTCGGCGAGCCTCACCTTCGTAGATGTACCGGTAGAAGGGGCCATGATTAATGAGGAGGGCTAGGGTTAAATTATTGTTATGGCTGGCTCTTCCCGGAGCCCTGATCCTGACGGCCATGGGACCGACAGTCCTGACCCATGGCGCTGACCTTCAGACCGCCACCTTTTACGTAGCCTGATATGACCTGGGCAAAGCCGCCCTGGCAGGGCGGCCGGGAGTCGTGAAAGTGTCAAGCGGATGGCGCGGTTTCAGGGTGATCAACACTGTTTTGTACGACCCGGAGCTCATAACCGTGGAAGAGATGGTTGGGATCCTCAAAAAAAGCGGGATCTATCGCGGCACAGCTGATTTTCAGTGATTATAATAAGGAAAGGAGGTTCAGACCATGAAAAGAATGCTCGTAATGATAATTGCGATGTTCTCCCTGGCGGCGGTTGTTACCGTTCCAGGCTCAGTAAATGCCGAGGAGATAACAATGGATCAGAAAAACAAGGGTTATGAAACAGCCACCTTTGCAGGAGGCTGTTTCTGGTGCATGGAACCACCCTTCGACAAGCTGGATGGAGTTATCTCAACCACATCGGGCTACACCGGAGGGCAGGAGAAGAACCCGACTTACCAGGAAGTGTCCGCGGGCAAGACAGGCCACGCGGAGGCGGTTCAGATCGTCTTCGATCCCGGGAAGGTTTCCTACAAAAAACTGCTGGAGGTTTTCTGGATGCAGATCAACCCAACGACCCCTGACCGACAGTTCGTGGATGTGGGCTCCCAATACCGCTCGGGTATTTTCTACCTCGATGACAAGCAGCGCCGCCTGGCAGAGGAATCGAAAATAGAAATAGCTGAATCCGGACGCTTTGATGGGCCCATCGTCACCGAGATAACCAGGGCAGGTGATTTCTGGCCGGCCGAGGATTACCACCAGGATTACTACATGAAGAGTCCGCAGCGGTACAAATTCTACCGCTTCGGATCGGGCCGGGACCGGTACCTGAATAAGGTGTGGGGGGGGAAACCGTGATTCGTGATTAGTGCTTGGTGATTCGGAAAAAAATTATAGTCCAACAAAGAAAAGGGCCACATGCAGCCATTTAAGCTGGCTGGGCGCGGCCCTTTTCATTTGTGATCATCTGTCCCGTTAGTGACCGGGGTCTTTGGTTTGTTCGAGTTACGAGTCACTAATCACGAGTCACGGTTCTTCCCGAATCACGAATCACGGTTCTTATTCCGAGTTCCGAGTCTCAAATTACGAGTCACGGCCCTTTTCTCTGCTATCCATGAGCTCATTCCACCAGGATCTGTTAAGAAAAGCATCCTCAGGAAAATCCACCATCCTTTCGAACCGCTCGGGCGACACTGTCAGCGAGATGATCTCCGGGGGCAGGTACCTGCGCATGGCGAGATCGGTCGCCCCGATGACTGCCCGGTCCTTCCCGAAGTTGTTAAACACCTCCCACATGAGACCGCACCCGGACGAAAAGGGCGCGGCGACCTCATCGGGATCAGATCTCCAAAAGGTGGCAAGAGTCATAAGTCCGGCCAGTCGGTCCGGGTCCGCGAAGAAGGTAACGGACTTGACCTGGTCCCAGTGATCCAGTTTGAGAGGGCCCATCAGGACATGATCACCGACAGGTTCGGGAAATACTATCTGGTCCAGGAATTCCTGAGCGAGGGCAGGAGTAGCCTTTAACCCCTCACCCATGGGGGCCCCGTTTTTTCCATCGGTGAGGAAGTTGGCCATCCAGGGGGCGAATTTTTTGTCAAAACCGAAATGCTTCTGCAGCCCGGGGCAGCCGTGTGTCGGGTTCATGAAATCATCGCCCTCGGCCCGTTTGACTACAAGAGTTTCCCCCTTGAGCCAACGGGGGTAGTAAGCAAAGCAACAGGCACGGCCCTTGGCCTGGACAGATGGTTCGAAATCGGGTGAAGGATCGGTATCGTACAGCCCAATGATAGGGGTATCCAACCTGAGAGCTTTCGTGAGCCTTTCGATCCCTGCCGACGTCGGTGCCATATTTCCTTCCTTCGGGTAATTATATCAGGTCAACTTCTATTCAAAGATATCCCTGCAATTTAAGATCGGGGTTCTCTTCTATAAACTCCCAAAGAACGGTGCCAGCTTGCTTTCAAGATCCGGATCGTTCTCAATTATCTCAAGACCTATGCGGTTTTAAACAACCTCGCCGTATTGCGACTGGGAAACAAAACGCTGATCCGATACCTTTCGGCATCTTAAAGCATCCACAAAGAAACCCTCATCAAAGCAGTGGAGACCAATTATTGTTTCTTCCGGCACAGACTCATCTCCGTAATCAAAGATAGACAAACCTCCAAGGCTGATATCCATCATCCGATAGGACCTGCCATCGAGCAAAACCATGGCTCCCTTGGTGGGAGGGTGCCGCACCCACTTTCTTCTTTCCGTAACAGTGTCTTTCCACTCCAGTGATGGGTCCCTGCGTTTCATATCCTTTACCACCTTTGTTTGATATTGCCTGGATCAAGTAACCATGTTTCTATTATACATTCAATTAACTGATGGGACGGATCGTACACTGCAGAAAAAATGAAAATACCCGGAGACCCGGTGTGGATCGGGGCAGTAAACGGCCAGGGAGATCTCAGTCTCCCCCTTTCATACGCTTAATTACCTCATCCTCGATCCATTGGTCAGCCTCAAACCGAACCTCCTTGTACAGCTCTGACTTGGCGTAGGAGATGCTCAACTGGGTCTCGGAAGCGATAGTGCCCGTCTCTTTCACACCCAGGTGACGCATATGCTCTTCCGATTCCCGCCCCTGTCTTTCCAAGGTCTCTCTGGCGGTCTGGTAACGCCTTGCGGACTCTTCCTTAACCCAGACCAGGGCCTCCTCTTCAAGCTGCTCACGGAGTTTTTTTTCCTTATCTGACATGTCTGACATGCTTTACTCCCTTCCTCTCCCGATCCAAACGGGTAATGGTAATTACAACATTCCAGTTCAGGCGCTGCACATTCAAAACAGCACCACACATTACACAGGAAGTTAATAACTAACTAATCACAAATTGTCACGTGGAAGCAATGCAGATACGGAATTCGCAGTGGAAGGTGGAAAAAGGGAAAAGGGAAAAGGGAAAGATATTCCAAGGATGGCACTTCTCGTAATTATGACTGACCGTTGATTATTAAAACTTCACCACCAACCTTGCTGCAGCAGTTTATGTCAGGGTCATGCGATCGGCACGGATATTGATATCACCATCGATGTAAGCCATATTCAGCCCAACCTCCTCCGAAACAGGATCGAGAGTGTTGATCTCCAGGGCCATTTTACTTTCCCTGAGGAACCATCCTCGGTTCTTAAACCGGGCAGCAACTTCAGTCTGCTTGTCGACACGGCAGGCCACGATGAAACTCCACTTGCTCCGTGAATCTCGCCTTTCAATTCGGCTGACATTCACAAACCGGCCTCGACCTTTCATCTGACGTGCAAAATCCTTTACTTCGGCAACGATGTCCACACCACCGAAAATTTCCGCCCACACGAAACTCATCATGGACGCCATATCCCCTGGAGCCGGCTTTCCTGAATACGAAAGGCCACCATGGATCTCGTTAAGGGAGTGCCTGTTCATTTTCCTTTTACCGGCAGCCGCCCCATGATCAAGGCTTTCGACACTGAAAGTACCCGCGCCAATTTCGAGATGATAAGCATCCCACCTGCCTGTTTCGAGTTCAGGAAGTTCAAGACACGGACCCGGGCCGATGCTCCCCTGGGAAAGAGCCGGGATCGTCAGGATAAAGATCATGGCTATGGCTGTGAACGTGCTTCTCATGGTTAGGCTCCCGTGTTTGTTTGGCCTTACTGTTGGTATTACAAGAGCAAGGGCTGGACCAAATATAGAATGCAGAAAAAAGAACGCAGAATGTAGAATAAAAACAGACACTTGGAGCACAATCACAGGATGTGAACAGGATCATGGCTACTGCAATGAGCGTTCGGATTTCGAACGGGTGTATGGAAATCGGAGGGCAAAATGGAAAGTGGAAGGTGGAAGGTACATGAACACACAAAAGGGAACAGAGGAAAATATTGACGAGGAAGACGATAGTCTTTTTTATTTTTACATTTTACTTGCTACTAAAAGAAGCAGGCGGCCCGAAAGCCGCCTGAGTCATTCATTCGATAGTTTGTAACTACAGCATCGTATAATAAATTTTAACCCACCACAGCTTCTGAAGGGTAGTTTAAGACAAACCGTAGGTCGGCAAAATATGAGGCCGAACCCTAAAAATTTAATTCCAGGGCTATTGATCACCCATATTGAACTGATCGAGAGAGACCTTCTTATAACCTTGCGGGACCTGGAAAGTGGAGGCAGGCAGATTCTCCTCAACCAGCTCTTCCACGGGCGCCGATACCCCGCTTACAGAGTCCTCATCCACCACCTCTTCCATCATGAGCCAGCCCTTTTTCATCAGATCAAGGTAGGAAGATGACATGTCAACGGTGTCCCCGTTCATCCCGAGATCCTTGCACACCATCATTTTTTTCATGTGTTCATTTGCCTGGTCCCCGAAAGATCTATAGAAATTTGCCAGCTGGGCGTCCTCGGCCATCCACACTGTTCTTTCCAGCTGGCCGTTGTCCATCACCTGGTATTTAGTCGTCGCGTATCCGGCAACGGGCTCTCCTTTGCCGACCTTCTTTACAGTCACATTGGGCTTCGGCCTTGATTCGTTCATCTGCTTCATCTGGGCGAGCATTTCCGGAGGAGCGCCTGCGTACATCTTTTTGAGAACCTGACAGAACTCCTCGAACTTGAAGGTCGTGTATGTCCGTGAATCGTGATCTACCATCGTGACGGTGCCCTTCCTGAAATCCATGATCGATTCAGGGCCTCCGGCCTCCGGCGAGGGAACCTGTTTTACAATACCATCGCCGTAGTAGAACACACCCTCCTGGCTCGTTTCAACCCACCCGGCGAAAGCAGGGAAGGCAGACAGTACCAAAAGGGCCAGGGCCGCACTGAAAATTCTCCGAAATCTCATCATGTTCTCCTCTTATGTTTTTTCCATGGGGGCGCCCCCTGGAATTTTAACTTTACCTGCTCGGTATCTTCATACCACCCGGCATTCCTGCAGGCATTCCTGCAGGCATTCCTGCAGGCATGGCAAACTTGCTGAACCCCTGGGGGACTTCAAAGAGAGCCGGATCCTGTTTTCCAACATTCAGCTCCGTGATCTCGGATTTGACCTGCATATTGCGAGCTCCATCGGAAACCTGCATGTCGTTCTTGACCAGGATGCCGTCGTCGGTGAGCCAGCTGAAGCCTTCGAGCCTGTTGCCCTGGGGATCCTGGGCCACCGTCCTGTACTTTGTCGCAGCGATGCCGTTCACCGTCTCCTTGCCAAGGCTCTCCTTCTCCAGATATTTCAGGTTGCCGCCCCCGCCGGGAGCCGCCGCGATGGGCTTTTCCATGTACATTTTCTGCTTGGGCATGAGGATCCACATGACCCCCTTGTCGAAGCGGATGATCTGGATGGAATCGTGCATCTCCATGCGCTTCATGCCGGGCGCTGCGAAGACCTTCGATTCCACATCACCGCGTTCTGTACTCATACGCTGAGTCGCGCTGTATTGGGCGGTTGAGTCATCAGCCTGAACGGAAGAGATGGCAATCGCTGTATAAAAGCTGACCAACAGAATATACATAACGGTTTTTTTCATTTGTTTCTCCTATTGTTTAACCAGTTCCACACGGCGGTTCTTTGCCCGCCCTCCGTCGCTGGTGTTTGCCATGACCGGTGCCAGGGGGCCGACGCCTTCACCTCGCAGGCGGCTGACGCCACAGATTGTTATGTGTAAGGCCCGAATTCCCACTGATCAACATCTCGGAGGAGCGGTTCATGTTCTGCTTGCCGGACAGTGTGTTAGACCATTCACTATCCAGGAAATGCCACCTCCAGATGAAGTACCTTTTGGCACACGCTTTCTTGCCGAGCACCGTATTCCCGAAGCTGCATCCCCCCCATTCACTCTTTTTGCTTGTGGCTGCGTCTCCGAGGGTAAAGGTTTGCACCACCGTCCGGCTGGACGCTGTATTGGCATTAAGATAGGCATTAGCGACTGTCCGCCCGTCCATCCACTGTTTCGCAAACGGAACGGTCTGGGTCGGATAGAAATTGATGAACCGCGATCCTAAAACAGTATTGACCCCTATCCCCTGCCATGCGGAGGCGAGGCGGCTGCCCCAGCAACTCGTGTGATGCACCAGCCGGATGGGCAGGAACCGGTATCCGGTCGTCCCTCCGTCGGGTCCGGCGAGGCCACCGATGTCCGCTGCCGTAACCTGGTCGTTATTGGTCAGGCTGTACGGCCCGAAGCTAGCCCGGAATCTTCCGTCGGACCCGCCGTGAGAGATGATCCATATGTCGATGGTGTACCCCTCATCGGCGAGGCGCTTTATATAGGCAAACAGGTTGTTTTTGGTCGGCGCGTCCTTGATGTTGACGGTTCGTTCATCCTGCTCGGACAGATCCAGCCACGGTTCCACATTGTCATGCTTGAGAATAACGTTAAAATCGTAAAGTTCCATGATCTTTTTCAGTTTGACCGTCTCCTGGAAAAAGGATTTGAAGGGACTGTCGGCCATATAGGAAAAGATGATCCCGGCTTTGCGACCCGTCAGCTTCGGCAGCAACGGTTCAGCCTCGTTTTGCTGGGCCGGTGGTGGAGTCGAAGAGGTCGATGGAGGCGGTGCAGACGTGCCTGCGGCCGGCGTCCTGATGACCGGTGTTCTGATGACAGGTTGGCGTGTCTGCCACAGTGGCGCAACAGGTGTGGTGCCCACCGGGCGCGGTTGCACAACCGGTGTGGTGGCCGTTGGTTGCGTGCTTTGCTGCTGGGCGGGAGTTGAAACGGAAGGACTTGAAGTTGCAGCAGGAGCCGTCCATGTACCTGGCTGCGGCGCCTGTACAGTTTGAACTGTGCTGGCAGTTGGCTGTGATGGGATGGTCTGCGTGGGCTGCTGTATCTGCTGGGGTTGCGTGGTGGTCATCGCACCGCCCCAGACGGGAAGGTTGCCGGCTGATGCCCAACTGCTGCCAAACAGCACACCCGCCGCTACAGTAAGGGGAAATAAGGATTTAAACCGGAAATTTTTCACACATTGCTCCTCGTGGGGCTGATGCTGGAAGGTGGCGGCCCCCCGGACAAATTGCTTTTCGGGTTGGAAATCCCTTCCAGACTTAATTGCATTGCTCAGCTAGTGCGTAACCTTAAGGGCTCGGTTCCTTTCCAGCCCCGGACCCGTTGTTCACAACTCCGCGATCCACTCCATTAATTACCAGGGGGACTACCTGGCGATCCCGCCATAGGGTTTCCCCGGCAAATTCCCTTTCTGTATGACCACCGCTCTTTGTTCGCCGCTGCAAGTGTTCTGGATACGACAAATGATTTCGGTTCCGCGATCAAAGCAGGAACCTGGAACGTCCACCCAATCCGCAGTTGCTGGATCACATTTTTTATCCCCATCTGCCGACGGACTGGTAATGGAACCGGGTATTCTCGGTGTAGGTTTTGGCGCTATCTGCGGCTTCATTAGCATGACCGCGTATGAGGGTGAAGCCAATACTGCCAGCGCAAGCAGCGAAAAAACGATAAATGCGAACTTTTTCATCCTCTTTCTCCTTTTTGGTTAGGAACTGTTTGGTAAGACACCTTTTTACCAGCCACTATCGAACGCCGTATCACAGCCTGCGGCGTTACTGTTTCACCAGTTCCACCCGCCGGTTCTTTGCCCGCCCTCCATCGCTGCTGTTTGCCAGCACCGGCACCAGGGGGCCAACGCCTTCACCTCGCAGGCGGCTTTTTGCGATGCCGTACTTTACCGTCAGGACCTCCACCACCGCCCTGGCTCGGCGCACGGAAAGATCCCTGTTGTAATCCAGGCTCCCGACGCTGTCGGTATGTCCCACGACGTAAAGATTCAGATCGGGCCTCTGAGCGAGGAGTTTCGCGATCTCGCCTAACGCTTGCTCGGATTCCGGTTTCACATCTGCTTTGTCGGTGTCGAAATAGATGCCGTAGATGGAGGCGTGCCCGGTGCGGTCGATCTCGTCGGCCAGAGCATCGGCATCCACCTTGACCAGCCCCGTTTCCATGGGCTTTGATTCCACGATCCCCAGGAAGGTCTTGTCGGTGCCCTTGCACACGTGGAGGTTTACGAAGATGTCACCTTCAGGCCGCGCAAGCCTGGCCGTGGCGTGTCGCTGCTCGAAACAGGCCCACCGGTAGTTGAGCATGGGATCCTCCGGGCCTGGTTTGCCGCACTCCTTGTCGGCGCAGGTAAAGAGAAACTCGAAGCCGCCGGCCTTCATGGCTTCTTCGTAGTTCTGGTAGATCTCCAGGGTCGACCTTTTTTTAGGGTTCTGATAGACGATCCCGGTGGCCTTGCCCTTGACGGTTATGGTGTCAGCAAAACCGTCACGTCCTGATTTACCCGTGGGCATCTGCACTTCGTCGAAATCGCGGACAAAGGACTTGCCCCCCTTCGACCCGGGATAACGCTTGATCAAGGGATGGTCGCCGTCTTCGGCCCTGGAACCGGGAACCCAGGCGAACATTATTGCCGCCACCAGGACGAGAACAAATACCGTCAACGATGATTTTCCATACAACATGGCTCATTCTCCTTTATCAGTTCCCGGCAGGCAGCTTGCCCGCGAGATTTCTGACGCTCTTTTCGTCATTGTCTTCGCAGGTCCTGGAGGCGATCACATCCGCCATTTTTCGCTCCGCTTACCCTTCCCGCACCAGGGGGTCGGAGCGGGATCAGGGCCGTTTTTGCCTTAACCGGCCCCGGATACCCCTTTATTGATCCAACTCCCACCCTTCCGAAAACAGGCAAGATGGGCCGGGATGATCCCCTCCTCATCTTGCCCAGTTCACGCGCACCCGGTTTTCACCCTCTTCATAGTGGACCGTCAGTTCCCCGCGATAGGACCTTTGGACGGAGTCGCCCAGGCGGCGGGCGAGGTGCACGCCGGTAGTTGTAATGCCGGTGGTACCACCGTCATTCTCCATAGCCATGACCCTTTCCAGCGGATGCTCCCCCTTTTCCGCTTCCGCCACATTGCTGACCAGGTTCATGATCTCCTCGCGGTTCTCCGTGAAAAATGGCCCGTCCAGGGTAAGATATCCGGCCGGATAGTTATCCCTGATCCGTCTGCACGCCGGACAGACCGTACTGACAACCTCCCCTGAAGGTGCGCTCCACGTCCATCGGCCATCCACCACCGTCGCACCGCAATCCTTGCACACTGCCCCCCCGGGCGGCTTTTCCGCCAGCCTGTACGGATCCTTGTCCCCCTTGAACCTCATCCTGTCTACCCGTCCGGTCTTCCACTTCGCCATGATCGTACCTCCCCGGCCACGCCATGAGACATTCCAAGCCAACCATTCCCCTGTAATAATTATACCTCTCTGGGGTAGATCCAGGGGCCGGTCCAACCGCGGGGTTTTCGAATTCATCTCTGTCTTATAGGTTTCCTCTTTCCTCTTTTCCCCTTTCCTTTTCCCGGCGGTGTGCTATAACCCTCCCCCAATGAAAAGAACCGCGTACGGAAAGATCCTGACCTTACTCCTTGCGGCCGGAGCTTTGGCAGCCGCAACCGCCGGGGGGTGGCTTTTCCTGGCCGCCTCCGACCTGCCCGACGTCCGTTTCCTGGCCGGGGCCGACACTGTCGTCAACCTGACGGTGCTACTGCCAGACCAGGGGGTCGGACCCCAAATGCATTAAGCTATTTCGGCGGCACGACGATTATGATCTCGGTCGTCATGTTCCCGGCCAGCCCGAACCATTCCGGGAGGTTCTTGTTGGTCGCCACCGAGATCTGCTGCTTGCCCATGTAGGCGGCAGGTCCGCCGCCGGGCTCACCAACGTAAAGGATCCAGGCTCCGTACTCTGCGTTTAAAGCCCAGTCTGGAAATTTATCCTGGTAGAACGCCCGCACATCTTCGACGGGTGCCGAACTGGCGAACCGGGCACCGACCACTTCGTCGCCCAGGCCTCCGTTGATGAATTCCACGCCCTTGTAAAGCGGTATCCCCGCTTCCTTGAGGATCTTCGCGTCCTTCGCCGGCAGATCCGCCGCAAAAGCGATGAAGGTCGATAAGATCAACACCAGGCCAATTATTAAGGATATCTGTAATGTTTTTTTCATGGCTATCTCCTTGCGCTCCTCAGTTAATCAGCTCAACACTTCGCGTTATTTGGGTATCCGGACGGTGATCTCGGAATCTGTTGAACCCGGGGTCTCATCCGTGGTCCGAGTAAAGATGCACGGCTTTGTTGAAAGGTCCTTGGCCTCCATACCCCCGGGGCCCTTGTAGATGACCCTGCTCCCGTGACGTCCATTTCAGACCAGTCGGAGAACTTTTCCTCGTACCAGTCCATGATCTTGTCAGGGGAGTCCTTGGACTTGAACCACATGATGGTGGCGACCTCGTTATCCCCGGTGGTGTAACTGGCGCCCGGATACACCTGGACCCCGACACTTTCCAGGGCCTTTACCTGCTCTGCCGAGAGATCCTCCGCATAAGCAGCCATCGGTCCCGAGGCCACCATAACCATGCCCAGCAGCATTGCTGCAACTACTACTATTTTCTTCATATTTCACCTCATTTCCAGGAATGCATCCGATCTTTCAGATCACCACCGTTTATTCCCCGGGCATACAGCCATATCGTCCCACTGTTTGCCGCACCACGACCAATCCTCAGAATCAGCGTATCCGACCGGCCACTCCCAGCCGATCCAGTAAGCGTTCATTTCTATATCAAAAAGGCTGTCTTTCGGCCTTCCGTCGCAGCTGGTGGGATCCCACTTGCTGCAGTTTTTTCCGTCCAGCTTTTTTTCCACTTCGTCCGGGACCAGGTCGCCGTCAAAATCCAGTTTATGGCGTTCAAAAAATGACAAGGCCTGAGGGTTGGTCGCCCCCCACCACTCCCAGCGCTCTTTTTGATGCCGGGTTTCATGACGGGCCGTCTCCGCAAAGCAATCGATCCCCTTGGATTCTTTACCACCCAGAGCCTTTACTCTCGGCGCACAGGATTTCTGCATGATCCGATCGGTAAGAAACACTTTGTCTGCTGCGTAATCGTACTGCCCGATAGCCTTCGAACCATCCGTAGCTATTTTTACAGGCGTGTATGCCGGTTTATACCCCTTGCCGGCCTTCGTTTGCTTCCAGTAAAAGAACCAGTTGGGTATCGTTCCGCTCCCCGCACCGGGGTGGTTTAACGCATCCGGCGGGAAAAACAGTTGAACCACGACAGAGTCAGACTTCCCGCAGGCGCTGGCGGTGATCCTTTTTTTGCCCAATTGTGAGGTGTTCCCGGGAAGTCCTTCGAAACTGATCTTCACGGCGTTGGAGGCCGTCGCTGGATCAATCTTTTGCTTCGACCCGCTTAGCTCCTCCATTTTCCAGGATGCGTCGGCATCGCAGTCCCCCTTGACTTCCGCCTCTGCGTCGATCTCAAGTTCGCCAGGGTTTTCTTTGCCAAAGGTGAACTGATCGTCTTTTACAGGTGTTACGATCTTGATGGATGAGGGTTCCTTCTTCTCGGTGGGCTCTTTTTTCGGCGGCCCGGAGATCACGATTGTTTTCTCACTTTTTAATATCTTCGGCTTTTTCCTCTCGATATACGCGATCCATTTCGTATCACCGGTTGTCGTTCCCAGCCTGGTGCGGCAGACCAGGTCCCATGGGGTATTTATGGTCGTGGTTCTAATGGTGTAAGAACCTGGCTGGCCCAGATCCACCGTGCATCCCTCTTTCTTGGGAACCGAATGTTTCCCCTCGAAATAGGCGCTTGAAGCAATAACCTCTTCCACTCCGCTGTCGGCAATCTGATCTATCTCACTGCATGAGAACTCTGCACCCTGGGGAGGTGGAGAGCCGGTGAGGTCGCACTCCAGGGTGTATATCCCACCCGGATTGGGCTTTGTGTAATCGGGCTCGGGTGCACCCTGCGATTTTTTCGCACCGGCTTCCCGCAGGGTTTCTTTCAACTCATCATCACCGGTCAAGCTGGCCATATCCATGGCCGTCCCGCCACCTTTCCTTTTCTTCCCTTTCGAGCCCGGGGAACCCGCAGGAGCGTTCACATCCGCACCGGCCTCGATTAGAGCTTTGGCTATCTTTGTTTTCCTCATGGAGACCGCTCGCATGAGCGGCGACGTCCCGTCTTCATCCTTTGCTTCCACATCCGCGCCGCTCTCGATAAGGATATCGACGATGTTGGCCTTCCCCGCCATGACGGCCAGGCTCAGCGGCCTCATTCCAAGGAACCCGACACCGTTCACGTCCGCGCCGGCTTCGATCAAAGCCGTGATGATTTCGACCTTCCCTGGCTTGATCGCCGATGAAAGGGCCGTCGCGCCGGTTTTGCCGTCCCTTGTATTTACATTGGCACCGGCCTGGATAAGCGCCTTTACGGCATCGGCCTTGCCCTGGGAGACGAAACTCACGAGGACCGTCATGTTCATGAGATCGGATCTGGCGTTCACATCAGCGCCTTCCTGGGCCAGGAGGCTGATCATGGCCGGATCACGCGCGGCCATGATGACCGGCATGCCGCTGACACTCATGTTCACATCCGCGCCCTGGGTAATGAGTCCCCTGACACGCTCCAGGTCACCCTTGCCAACAGCTTTGAAAAACTCTTTCTGGGCGGGGTCAGGGGGGCTGGCAGCGAGGGCCAACGGCTGAAGCGAGACGGCAGCAAGCATCAAGGCAAGGAACATTGAAGAAAACACATAAAAGCGCCCCGCTCCTGGGCCCTGTTTTATTAAAGCCCGCCCCATTATCAAAAGACTCATGCCTGACACTCCTCCAAAGAACCCGTTTTCGCTTAATCCAGAACGCTGTTAAGCCCCTTCAGGTCCAGGGAATTTTTGACATAACTTTCAACGCTTTCCCGGTCACCATACACATTGGCGTAAAGGACGAGCGCGCGGAGGTGGTTGGCAGGCGTCTGGACGCTCTTGGGAAAGATGACTTTCCAGTTCACCCGGTCAAACTCGCTCACCTCCCACCCGCCGATATAATATTTGTAACCAAGATGATCCTGGTTGTTCTTGTCGATACGGAACGCGTGGGTCACGCCGGGCGCCGTCATGTCATACTTCTTGCCGATATGTTCTCCGCCATCGTTAACGAGTACCCTCACAAAAAATTCGGAGGGCTTACCTGCAGGCGGTTGTGAACCCGGTTCACCCCCTGCAGCCTGACCCATCGCCCCCTCCATCTGTTTCTGGAGCATGGCGTTAAGCTGCAGCTGAGCCTGCTGCATTTTTTCCACATCCCCGGTCATGGCCGCGTCCATCATCTCCTTCTCGAGTTCCTGGGCGGACTTTTCTTGCGCGGCCACTTGCCTTTCGGCAGCAGTGATCCGGTGGAATTTAAACCCAAGGTTAAGCCTCAGGGGGATCTTCCTGTCGTATTCGTAGATCAAAAGGTCATCACCCTGGCGAAATCCGCCCTGGTCGTCCCCCAAGGATGAACTGAGGTCCCGCTCCCAGCCGTCGAGGGGAGGCACCGCTGCCTTGACCTGATCAATGACGCGGTTGATGAACTGGATTTCGGCGGCAGTTGCCGGACTACCCTCATCGTCGCTGATAGGGTCGGCAGTGGCTCCTCCCTTAAATCCGGCCAGGAAGAAGAGTATGAGAAATACTGCCTTAAACTTGCGTGATAAATATCGTGTTTTCATTTCATATCCCTGGTTAATTGTTATTGGACGCTGATCTCATATTTAAAATTACCTGTGGTCCGGTAACCATCAATTCTGACGGCGATTCCTCTTGTCTTAACCTCTCTGAAAGTGAAAGAACAAGTCTGCCCGATATTATCCTTGCCTTTGGCGAACTCACAGTTCCACGGTGTCCAAAAATGTCCCCAATCTCCCATGTAACCAACCACTGTTGCTCTGGATCCTCCGTCAATTTTTTTTATTGTTATCGTGACAGGATCATTCGATTGCCAAAAGTGTCTAAGAAATTTCTTGTGGGTTGCGGAAACAATATTTCCCGTTCTGGATTCACCTCTTCCTGGCAATTGGACAATTGAATCATTTCTTCTGAAAACATTTGCCGATAAAGGGAAATTGTCCATGCATGAATAATAAAATCCCATTCTCATGTTTGCCGGAAAGTTTTGGATCGCATTCCGGTTACAAGGCAGTTCCCCTCTGGGGGTATTGACAGTCACGGTAAAAGTTCCAGTAGTGCCGCCAGCTACAGGAGTGTTCCCTATCGCCGCGTTGCCATTCAAGATGTTATAGATATAAGGAGCATTTATATTCCCGCTAACGTATTTCCAGGTAGAAAGTGGTTTGTTCTGGCCGTTGTAAATAGTTTCCCACGATTGAGTTTGCCATGGTTTTACACGCCATTCCTGAGCTGCAGCTGTTGCACTCGGGGAAACAAGTGTTGCCCCAATTGTCATTGTTGAACCACTATCTGAATCCTGGGTCGTTGTGCTTGATTGCGACGGTGATGAGCCTTGCTGCTGATCAGCCTGGGTCGCTGTTGGCTCCACCGGTGTCGCCACAATGGGAGCAGGGCCGGAGGAACGCTGACCGCTTACCGGCGTCACGGTCCCCTGGACAGGTGTTCCTGTTATGAGAGGAGGCGATGACTGCTGCTGATCGGCCTGGGTCGCCGTGGGCTCCACCGGCGTGGCGACAACGGGAGCGGGGCCGGAGGAACGCTGACCGCTTACCGGCGTCACGGTCCCCTGGACAGGCGTTCCTGTTATGAGAGGAGGCGATGACTGCTGCTGCCCGGCCTGGGTCGCTGTGGGCTCCACCGGTATCGCCACAATGGGAGCAGGACCGGAGGAACGCTGACCGCTTACCGGTGTCACGGTCCCTTGAACCGGTGTACCGACGATAGGCGTCGGAGAGGCCGGCTGGGGGGCGGGAACAGGGGGAGGTGTCCATCCGCCTCCGCTGGCGGGCGGACTGGCTCCCCACTGCGGCGCGGGAGCTTGATTAGAGGGCGGAGGGGCGGCGCCTCCGGGTTCACTCCACTGGCCCCCGCCGTCATTGGCGGGCTGGCCGTTATTCTGGCCGGCTCCGGGCTCCGGCCCCATGGATGCCGGCCAATAGACGGTGATGGTCACTGTGGACCCGAGCATGGTTATCCCACCAGCGCCTGGTTCCTGATCGATGACCGTGCCCTCTCTCCCGGCGAGATCCTCCCTGTATTTCCTGGCGTACACGATACTCGGCTCGACCCCGGATTGCTGCAGGACGGCCATGGCATCTGACTCGTACATCCCGACAACGCCCGGCACCCGGATCATCTCATCGGCCGCCTGATTGTAACGCTGCTGGCTCGGGCCCCGGTCGAGAGCACCGCCAAGTCCCGCCGCAGGGAGCAACAAACCGAACATGGGCAGGACGATATAAACAAGTCTGCTAAATTTCATGAGAGATCCTCCTGGACGTGATGCAACGGTGTCCACAATCAGACTGTTCCACTATGGGGCTGATGGCTCCCCCTTAGGCGGCAAGTCCGGCCCCGGCTTGAAAGTGCTGCCGGGGAGGTTCGGAGCGCTCCTGGGTTTGAACACGGTTGTCGGTGAAGTTGGCTTTCCTACCGGTGATACCGGTGTTTGCACCCGTGATGGCGGATTAGAAGCGGTGGAAACACGCTGCAGCCAATAGCTGCCTCCCCTGTTGACCATACCGGAGGTGGTGTCGTAAAGCTGCCTTTCGGTCAGTTTGCCGCAGCTCGCGTCCGCGTCGTAGATCCTCATGGTCGAAGCCTGGTAAGCAGCGTTTGCGGTGGGGACCTTTGTCTGCAAGGTGTGGAACAGGTAGTTTCCGGATGGGCTTCTGGTGATCGTTCCCTCGCCGCCCGTGGGTGCCCTCTGGGCCGACAGGTGGGTGGCGCGGTAGGTAACGCTGCCGCCTGCCGTGAAGATCTGCTCAAATTGCCATCCTGTGGTCCTGGTCCCGTTGTTGTAACCGTCCCATGCCCCGGAAAGATCACACTGCGCCGCACCGCCAGTGGTCCCTGTACCGCTGGCGGGCACCCTGGATGCAGTGCGCGGATCAACAGGTGTAAACTGTGTGCCTCTGGTCCCCTGGCTGGCATCTCCTCCCCCCCAGACAGGACCGGTCCCGCCGGAAACTGTATTATCAACGCATTGTATGTTGGCTCTTAAAGTCACCGTTTTCTCCGGTACTCTCCGGCCGTAAATGAACGATCCCAGAGTTTGAACAAAATCAAAGCGAATCTCCTTTTCCAGAACCGCCGATTTGCCAGGGATAAATACCGGAGGGGCTCCTGACGGGAACTGGCCGCCGGAGGTGTTGTTCACAGAACGCATGGGAATATCGAAACAGACCGAATTGATGTCCTGCTCCCGAAACGGCTGTCCGGATATCTCCAAACCAGTAAAGGTGCACAAGGGGGTGTCCAACTCCCCGTAACCCACACGGTAATAATATGGGTTATTACCTAATGATACGCTTCCCGGCTCCATGTGAACGGCAGAAACATAATTGATCTTTCTGCAGCGCTTTGTAATCCCACGAGGCTCTTCCACACGGGATACCTGGAAAGTAATACTGTTATTTCCTGAAAAACCTCCCTGGGGATGCACCTCGAAATTAAACTCCTGCTGGGAGGTAGTAACGGTCTCCACGCTTGATGCCGCGCCCATGGCGGTGTCGGAAAGACCCGTTACCAGGAAAAGGGCGACAGCGGCTGCCCACACAACGGGGAAGCTTCCCGCTCGCAGCATCAGTTTTTTTTCAGCATTCAATAACCTCATGGCACCCTCCTTATGGCCTTATCCACGGTTCCGTTGGTACGGCCCCCCTCGATCAGGTGAATCTGCCGTATCCAGGCATCCTGTCCCGGGCTCTGGCCTCCGGCAACAGACACCGATTTGATCACCTGGGGGCCAGGGGTAAGGTCCATCAATTCACTCTCGAAAAAAAACCATTTACCAATCGTTATCTGGACAACACCGTCAGCAGGACTTGACTGGCGATGGGTCGTGAACCTTGTGCGGTAAGCCTCATCACCACAGTGATCTTTACCCTCAGAATCCAGATAGCAGATGGAAAGCTCAATCGCCCCGGCATCGGTCTGTGACAGGCCCCCCGGATCCTTGTCGATACGCAGTTCCATCTCCAGGACAAGGGACCCCGCATCCCGGACTTCCCTCTGTATCACCTGCTTGACACCGGACCGAAGGGCCTTGCTGTCGCTCCAGATCCGCAGCCCATCTTTTCCGGATGCCACATGATCGACAGCGTCCCCATCCTCCCCCTCGGAAAACAGATCCCATCCCTGCAGACCCTGGCTGAAATCTCCGTTAAAGATCAGACCTCCCCCGGGACGCCAGTCGGTCCCTGGTCCGTTGTCAGGACCACGGGCATCATAGGGGTATTCCACAACGTATTGGACCTGGTCTGTTGTCTGCGGCAGGAATAGGTCCGACGGTCCGCGCAGGTAGGTGATCCCTGTTCCCACATGGTTCATGGGCCGGACGGCCGGGGTGGTCAGGTACATGAAATGACGGAAACGGCTTGTGGGCCCGGCGCCGCGAGGTCTGGCCTGGACGGCCACAAATGCCAGGTTACCCCGGCTGCGATCGGAGACGCCCACTCGCCACCGGTATTCTATCCAGTCCGGATCCGTGCGGACAACCGGGCCCAGAGGCAGTTTGTAGCTCCTGGCCTCGGGGTCGTAGGGCCAGCGGTCAAAAAGCTCGGCAGAAAGTTCCTTCCCGGCATCGGCCCGATAGCGCAGCCCCAGAGTGTAATCGAGCCCGGGTTCCAGATCCACCAGATAGATGGTGTTGTAGCCGTTCCCAAGGGGGCCTGACCGGTCCAGCGGCGTGTCGGCCCTGTTAAACCCTTGCCCTTCGTACCACTGACCGGTTGCGGGCAACTGTATGGCCCGCCACTGAATATCCGCCCCCCTCTGGCCGGCCCTGCCGAAGACAGGCAGGAGTAAAAGGGGAATCACAAGTGCAGTAGCGATCCTGAAAACCGGATTCATCAGCCGCTCCTATTCTTCATACCGGCTCACGATCTTTTCCACCGCCTCGTCGATGCAGTCGCGAAGGGCCTTGTCGATCCCCTCTTTCTTGTCGTGAGCGATCCCTAGGTTCGCGCCTTTCAGCTTTTTCTTCCCGAAAAGTTTTCCCAGACCGGAGGCGGAGAAACCGCCCTCCGAGATCTTTTTCCTGACGCTGACAGCATCGAGGACTTTCCCTGTTTTGGCATCCAGAACCCGCACGTCAAGGCCGATCTCGGCATTTTCACCGCTGGTTTCCACACCCACACCCTTGTAGGCTCCGGCGACGCCCGTTTTATCAGCCTGGGCGTTGGCTTCGGTGATGGCACCCGTGAAGATGAAGTCGGCCCCTGTAAGTTGATACTGAGCCACATCGCCGGTAGTCATCCCCCCCTGGTTAAGCTGCTTCTCCTGGTAAACACTTTCGTCCAGTCTCTGCCTTTCCAGGACGTCAAAGGCGTTGGACTTGATCAGCGCAGTCGTAAACATGTCTGTTGCCGAAGCTGGAGACACTTCAGGAACGGTGCTGTCGAACTGGTAGATCGTAACCGTCTTCTTGGGCGGCAGCTCTTCCGGAGGAGTTCCCCAGGACCAGGCGGACGCTGTTGACAGCAGAACGATGCAGACTGTCAACGTGAGCGAGAAAACCACTGCACTGTTTGAGATCTTTCGGTTCATTTTTGACTCCTTTTCTTAATTGGTGCGTACTGCCAGACACGCAATTCTATCGGACGGGCGAGTTCGGCGCATTTACCTGCTTGCACTCGAACCTTCCCGCCCCATCAGAAACACAGTTGTATCCTTTCGGAATGAGCCGCCGGACGCTCGAATGGATCTCACGGCCTGAGGACGGGACCTGGTAAACACAAAAAAGGTACTGATCCTGGACCTGGGATTTAATGAGCCTGGCCTGCTGGCCTTTATCAATGGCTTCCCAATAGGTGGGCAGGAGTTCTCCCTTTATCCCCGAATAAGCGCTGGGACACTGCAGATCAAAGCGCTGGGGGGTGGGTGTGACAGGGCTGTTGGCAGTTGGCCCTGGCTGGGAACTGTTCCCCCGCCAGTCCGGAGGAGCAGCCTGGGCAAATGAAAACCCGAGGAGAATTTGGGTGAAACACAGCACGATCACGGAGGTATTTAGGATCCTCATTAATTTGGCCTTTTATTTGATCTCCTCATTACCGGTTTGACGCATTACCGGCTTGAGGGTCATAATGATCCAGGATTTTATTCCGCAAAGAAACCTTTTCCGGGGCCGGGTCCGGACTCCCACCAAACTTTACCTTTCAGATAAGGTACAGTGGCGGGTAATGTAAAAACACCCCCGATTGGGGGGGATAGGGTAAGGGGGTAAGGGGGTAAGGGGGTAAGGGGGTAAGGGGGTAAGGGGGTAAGGGGATTTCAGGGTTCAGTATGGGTCGATGAGGCCGAGCCGGACCCCTTCGATGACAGCCTCAGCTCTCCGGGAGATATTCAGCTTCTGGTAGATGACCTTGGTATAGCTGGCCACGGTGCTGGGGGTCAGTCCGAGCAGCCTGGCGACTTCAGGGCGGGAGAAACCTTTCGCGATAAGCTGCAGAACACTCTTTTCCCGGTCGGTCAAAGCTTCGGTGCTTTCTGACTCTTCATTCTGGCGGGAGAAGTGGGTCAGGATCCGGCGGGCCACACCCGGTGCCAGCGGCGGCTCACCGTCCAGAACGGCTTTGAGCTGCTGGATCTGGCGGTCCAGCGGCTGCTCCTTTATAAGGTAGCCCATGGCCCCAGCGCGCAGGGCTGAGAAGATGTGCGTATCGTCGTCAAAGATCGTTGAAATGACGCAATAGATGTCAGGATGAGTCCTGCTCATCTCCCGAACCAGGTCGATCCCGGACCCGTCCGGCAGGTTGATGTCCACGAGTGCAAGGGAAAAATCATGTTTTTCCAGAAGAACGTGAGCCTCGCTCAGCGTGGCCGCCCCCATGCCCTGGGCCTGGGGAAAAGCCTCGGAAATATGGTTTTCCCACCAGAGTCTCGTGTCGTCGTGGTCTTCCACAATAAGGACATTACGCATTGTCTTTCCCTCAGTAATCATCAGCAACAGGCAGAGACAGACGAACCTCGAAGACCCCTTCGTCAGGAAGAGCTTCCCAACTGCACCATCCTCCGAGTTCACCCATTCTCCTCTCCATGTTCCGGATTCCCTTGCCAAAGATGAACGACCCTTGTTGCGGAATCCGTCCGTCGTTGCGAACAATGGCGACGAGTTTTCGGTCATCCCCATCCCAACTGACCCAGATGTTGTTGGGAAGGGCGTGGACAAAGGCGTTGGTTGATGCCTCAAAGAGCACCCGGGACAGATTCACCAACTGCCTTGAGGTCAGGAGCTGGAGGGAATTTATGGTCCCGCTTTCCCAATGGAGCACAACCCCGGCGTCTTCGCAGCGTTGAAAATATTCGTAACGCCATGCCGCCAGAGCCTCCTCAATGGTCACCTCTTCCTCCGGGTTGATACTGTAAATAATATCTCGGAGAGCCTTGAGTGCGTTGCGTGCCAGAAGCGTAACCCTGGGAGTTTTGGATGAGTGGACGAGGGACAGGAGGCGCCCCCCGACCTCATCGTGCAGGTCCCTCATGATCCGTTCCCGTTCTTCGTCCACGCCGCGATTATAAACGGTTAACCGGTCCTCCGTGTTTCTGGCGACATCATAGAGAGTTTTTGCCAGTTTAACGTCCCTTGGAGAAAAAAGCCGGCTGCCCCTGTCCGCGAAGTGCAATTCTATTTTACCTGTTCCGTCCAGAGTGGGGACCAGCATGATCTCACCGTGGTTTTCCAGCCTGGGACCCTCTATCCGATCTTCAAGGTTTCTGTGCGAGAGGGGGAGGAACACCTCCCTCAGGGCGCGGATCCAGGCTTTATCTTTGACGTTCAGCGCACCGACCAAGCCCGCGAGGAGTGCGGGAAGGTGCCGTTCGAGGCGGTTTTCCTGACGCCGGTACAACCGGCCCCAGACCCATTGTCGCGCAGGGAAATAGAACCATCCGACCATAACAAGCGCCAGGACCAGGGCGATGGACGGATCGGAGACGATGGTAAACGCCAGGATGCCGTCAAGCAGCAGGACCGAAACACCCGCCAGGAACCACAACCAGAATTCGAACCACCAGCGGTCGATGTCGAAAAGGCGGTATCGAAGGATGCCCAGAGCCAGACCGACGTAGGTCAAGGTTATCGACCCGAGCCAGACCGTGATGGGCACCATCGTGCGTCCCATGAAAACAGCTGGCACAAAGTAGATAAAAATACCGAACCCGATAAAACCCAGGCACGATAACAGGAACCATTTCAGTGCCGCCCTCTCGACAGGACGCCCCTCAGAACGCCTCCATTGGAGTGCGGACACGGAAACGGCGATCATGAAATAGAGTACGGGTTGGACTAAAGTGGTGTGTAACGGCAGGTCCATCCACTGAAAGTGTTCGTTCAACGCGAATGAGGAGACAAGAACGGCGACCACCCTGGTGAACGGAAAGGTGCCAAGAAAGGTGGGATAGTGGAAAAGCAGGCCGAGACCGAAGACCGCGAAGATGTTGTTCCCGGCGTGGTAAATCTCGCGAAGCGTCCACGTGAGTACCGGGTCGAAGGCGATCTCCTTCGATACAATAATCGCCAATGATGTCCCTGTGATGAGAAGGCCGACCCCCGAAAATAAAAACATCCGAACTGCCGTATTACGCCTCCTTACCGACCAGACGGCCGCACTGATCAAAAATATCGTGACCCCCATGGCGTTGAGCAGCCAGGACTCAAGGGGCATGGAGGACCAGGGCCTGGCGGCTGCCGGCTGTAACCTGATCTTTCGCCCGTCAGCGAGGTTCAGCTCCACAACGGGTTCACGGAGGATCCCGGCAACGATCTCCTGCCGCTCCAGAAACAGATTGTACTCCCGGAAGGTCGGAAAAACATCCGGGTCTTCGACAAGGTCGGCAGTCTCAAATGTGTACGGAAATCCGGAAGTGGACCGGATAGAGATGATGGCATCGCCGGGAGTGAGGATAAGATCCGCGGGGCTGCCCTCATGAACCCCCTCGACAACAACTCCAGGCTGCCCCTCATCCAGGCGCAGGTCCACGCCGAGCCAGGGCTGGTGCAGCGCAACCCACGTCGATAAAACCACGCATACCATACCAAGCAGAGCCGCGATGGAAAGGATCCTGTAAGGTGACACAGTAATTCCCGCACCTGGATCTCCACTAATTCTCTCGCTACCACCGTTCATTTGTAAATTTTGCTCCTCAAAGTAATATTTTGAAGATTTAACAACCGACACCGCTTCATGTGAATCGGAACCAACCCGTCCTTCAAGGGGATAATATCAGGAAGCCTGACAGCTGGAACCCCCTGAGGATCAAGTCCTGCTAGCGGCAATTTCACAACCCCTGATTTATAAATATCGGGACCGTGAGCAAGTATAGAATCTAAATTGTTTACAAAGAAAGGAAAAAACTGTCAGCCTGTGAAGTGGGAGTTTCTTTCCACTAAACCGTCTATTGACAGGGTCGCAAAAAGTCCGTTATCGGCTTTTTGCTCCTCGGGAAGGAAAAAGCGCGGTTTTTCCTTCCCTCACGGATCAATGACTTATATCGACAGTCCAACATAAGGGAACAAGTAGTCCTGGATTTTAGCACCAAACATCAAACGTCAAACTGTACTACCAAGATA